>NZ_JBFAHW010000041.1:0-83023 GCF_040654355.1 Streptomyces sp. NPDC050704
TCTACCAGGGGCGCCGTGCCTGGGCGTCCGGCCGGCGGGAGGGCTGAGGGGGTTAGGGGCGCGGGGCTGTGACATCTGCGGCTCCGCCGCGGGGCGCGCCCAGCCCCCACCCACCCGCACCCGACGCAACACACCCCGCGGGGTCTGGGGCGAAGCCCCAGGGGACGGGACGGGTAGGGGCGGCGGGGGCAAGGAAAGTCCGGTCTCAACCCTCCCTCGCGCGCCTAGAACACCACCAACGCCCGTCCCCCCTTCCCCGCCAGCATGTTCTCGAAGGCCCCCGGAATCCCCTCCAGAGCGATCCGTTCGGTCACCAGCGCGCTCAAGTCCAGCCGCCCCGCCCGGACATGCTCGGCGAGGACCGGCAGGTCCCGGGACGGGTCCGAGTTGCCGTACACGCAACCCGCCAGGGTCCGGCCCCAGTGGAAGATCTCCAGCGCGTTGAAGGAGACCTGCTGATCCTTGCCGCCGATGCCGACGACAGTCGTCCGGCCACCCCGCCGGGTGGACTCCCAGGCGGCACGGATCGTGACGGCACGGCCCACGCACTCGACGGCCACGTCGACACCCTGCTTGCCAGTGAGACCACGGATCTCACGGGCGGTGTTCTCGGAGGCGACCACGTACTCGGTCGCCCCGGCCTCGCGGGCGAGGGACTCCTTCTCGGGCGACACGTCGACCGCGACGATCGTCGAGGCACCGGCGATCCGCGCCGCCTGAAGCGCGGCGAGACCCACCCCGCCGACCCCGAACACCGCGACGGTCTCGCCGCGTTGGACCCGGGCGGAGTGGTGGACGGCCCCGTACCCGGTGAGCACGGCGCAGCCGAGCAGGGCCGCCTCGGGCAGCGGAATCCCGGCCGGCGCGGGCAACACACACGCGTCGGCCACCACGGTCTCCTCGGCGAACGCGGCGACGTTGAGACCGGGGTACAGGTCGCTGCCGTCGGAGGAGCGCCGGGCGTACACGTTCCCGGCCCCGACCAGCGCGTTGGCGCAGAGCCAGACCTCGCCCAGCGAGCAGGCGTGGCAACTCCCGCAGGAGGGCGCCCAGTTCAGCACCACCGCGTCGCCGGGCGCGACCTGCGTGACCCCCTCTCCCACCGAGACGACCGTGCCCGCTCCCTCGTGCCCGAGGACGGCCGGCACCGGCACCCGCATGGTGCCGTCGGACAGGGAGAGGTCGGAGTGGCAGACCCCGGCGGCGGCAAGGCGCACCCGCACCTGACCGGGGCCGGGCTCCGGCAGCTCGATCCCGGTGATCTCCAGCGGAGCCCCGACGGCGGGCAGGACAGCGGCACGAATACGAGCCATGACGTATGACGCTCCCTTGTCGGCTGGAACTGTCGGCTAGAACTGGAGGGACTTGGTCTGCAGGTACTCCGACAACCCGTGCGAGCCGAGCTCACGGCCCACCCCGGACTGCTTGTAACCGCCGAAGGGGGCAAGGGGGTTGAAGCGTCCGCCGTTGATGTCGACCTGACCGGTGTCGAGGCGCCGCGCGAAGGCGACGGCTTCCGCCTCCTCGCCGGCCCAGACCGCGCCGGCGAGCCCGTACACCGTGCCGTTCGCGATCCGCAGGGCGTCCGCCTCGTCCTCGTAGCGGAGGATCGAGAGCACCGGCCCGAAGATCTCCTCCTGGGCGACGGTCATCTCGGGGGTGACATCGGCGAGGACAGTGGGGCTGACGAAGTACCCCTGCTCGCGCGGGACTTCGGGTCCGCCCGCGACCAGCCGCGCCCCCTCGGCCACGCCCTTCTCGATGTAACCCCGCACGCGCCGCTGCTGCTTGGCGTTGACGAGAGGGCCGATGCGCTCGCCGTACTTGCCCGCGGCGGCCGCGGCCAGCTCGACCGCCTCCTCGTACTGCGACGTGTGCACCAGCATGCGGGTCCACGCGCTGCACGTCTGGCCGGAGTTGGACATCACGTTGGCCACGCCGACGTTGACCGCCCTGGCGAGGTCGGCGCTCGGCAGGATGACGTTGGCGGACTTGCCGCCCAGTTCCAGGGCCACCCGCTTGACGGCCGCGCCGGCCGTCGCGCCGATCTGCCTGCCGACGGCCGTCGAGCCGGTGAAGGAGACCAGGTCCACGCCCTCGTGGGCGGCGAGCGCCTGGCCCGCGACCGGGCCGAGACCGGTGACGAGGTTGAACACCCCTGCCGGGACCCCGGCTTCATGCACCGCCTCGGCGAAGAGCTGGGCGGTCAGCGGAGTGTCCTCGGCCGGCTTGAGGACGACCGTGCAGCCCGCCGCGAGAGCCGGGGCGACCTTGGCGACGATCTGGTGCAGGGGGTAGTTCCAGGGCGTGATCGCGCCGACGACGCCGACCGGCTCCAGGTAGACGGTCGAGCTCCCGGCCTTCTCCTCGAAGGCGTACGAGGCGGCGAGGTCCGCGTACGTACCCGCGACCGCGATCGGCAGTCCGACGTGCACCGCCTGCGAGAGCTTCAGCGGTGAGCCGAGTTCGGCGGTGACGGTCTCGGCGATCTCGTCCTTGCGGGCGACGAGGACGTCCCGCAGGGCGGCGATCCGCGCGGCGCGGTCGGCGGGCGGGGTCGCGGCCCAGGCCGGGAAGGCGGCGCGGGCGGCCCGTACGGCGGCGTCGACGTCCTCGACGGTACCGGCCGGTACGTGGGCGATCACCTGCTCGTCGGCCGGGTTCACGACAGCGATCGTGTCCGTCCCGGCGGCGGGGCGCCAGTCGCCGTCGATGTACATGCCGTCGTGTGCCTTCATGCGTTCCTCCCGGGAGGGGCGTCGTCGTCCGCCACCCAAACTAGCTGTCGTCCGGCCCCCAAACTAGCGGTGTTAGTTTTTCGACACCAGGCCCGGGAGGAACACCGGCACAGTCACACGGGCGAAGCCGCCGGGCTTCAGAAGTCCGCGCGTGTCCGCTCGTCCAGCCTCGCCACGGACTCCTGTCCGAACTCCTTCTTGTAGGCGTTCCGGATCCGTTCGATCCCGGGGTCGGCCGCCCGCGCCCGCCCGGCGGGATACAGCAGGATCAGCTCGTACGACCGCTCGCGCTCGATGGTGCCGTGCGTGTCCCGCCACTGCCCGCGCCCGTCCTGCACGGTGAGCCCGTCCGGGAAGGCGGGGGTGACCTGCCGGTCGACGAAGGCCAGGAACTGCCGGTCGGTGACGGCCGGGCCGCCGTCGGGGCGCTCTGTGCCGAAGAAGAGCCGGGTCTCGACGTACGCCTCGCCCCGGGCCGCCTGCTGGGCGGGACGGGTCTGGCGGGGCATCTCGTCGGTGAGCGCGGCGTACGCGGCCGGGGTGCCGGCGAACAGCAGGGCGGAGGCCGTCGCGACGGCGAGGCGGGTGCGGGTGGTGGTGTCCGTGATCATGACCGCATGCCTAGTGGGACTCTCCCCCGGCTCCGGCAGGCGCGCCGGGACCGGGCGGCGTCGTTCACCGGGCTGGTCGAAGAACGGCCCGGTTCGGCCCGGTTCGGCCCCGTTCAGCGTCGTTCAGCGCCGTTCGGGGTCCGGTGCCGACGCCTTACGTCCGTCGCTCTCGACCTGTTCCGCCGGATCCGCCAGGCCTTCCGGGTCTTCCCGGTCCTCCGGGTCCGACTCAGCACCCGTACGACCCTGGCGCAGCCCGAGCCCCGAAGCAATGAGCAGCAGCGCCCCGAGCATCACGAACGGTGCGGCCACGCCCGCGACTCCGGCGATCAGGCCGGCGGCGGCGGGGGCGGCGACCTGGCCGAGCCGGTTGCCGGTCAGGCGCAGGGCGAGGGCCGTGGAGCGGGCGTCGTCGGGGGCGGCCTGGACGACCGTGGTCATGGACAGGGGCTGGCCGACGCCCAGGCAGAAGCCGAGCAGGGCGAGCATCACGGCGAGGGCCCAGACCGGCACGGGCAGCGCGATGCCGGCGCACAGGACGGCCGCCAGCAGACAGGTCGTGGTGAGCAGCGCGGCCCGGCCGAGCAGCCGCAGCATGGGTGTCATCACCAGGCGGCACGCGATGGTCGCCGCCGCGCGCAGGCTGAGCAGCAGGCCGATCACGGCCGGCGAGATGCCCCGGTGCTCGCCGACCACCGGCAGGTAGGCGGTGAGGATGTCCGTCGCGGACAGCACGGCGAGGCTGATGAAGATGCCCGCGGGTACGCCCCGGGTACGCAGGATGCGGTGCACGGGGATGCGGTCGCCTTGCCCTGTACGGGACTTGGGCGGCGTGCGGTGCTCGATGCGCCAGAGGGAGACGAACGAGAAGGCGGCCACCGCGCCCGCGACCAGCAGGGCGAGGGCGCTGGTGCCCGCCATGTCGGGGCCGCCGATCAGGGCGCCCGCGGCGATCGGTCCGACCAGTTGGCCGAGCGAGGCACCGATGGTGAAGTGGCCGAAGTTGCGGTCCTGTTCGTCCGGTGCGGACTGGCGGGCCACCAGCGACTGGGCGCCGATCACGAAGGACAGGTGCCCGAGGCCCATCACACCGCTCCAGGCCGCCATCGCGGCGAGGGAGTCGGCCGTACCGCTGAGGGCGCAGCCGCCGGCTATCAGGACGACGCCGGCCGGGAGCAGCGGGGCGCACCTGCCGTGGTCGGTGCGGCGGCCGAGCGGTACGGCCGCGAACAGCGGCAGCAGCGCGTACACGCCCGCGATCACACCGATCGCGCGCTCGTCCGCGCCCAGCGCGAGGGCCCGGTAGGAGACGGCGGGCCGCGCCATCGACACCGCCCCCTGCGCGAAGCTGAAGGCGATGACGAGGCGGAGCAGCCAGCCGCGGTTCCCACCGGGCCTCACAGTGACACCCTTCGTCGGATGAAGCCGAACTCCCAGGAGCCGGGGCTCAGATGATGCCGAACAGGATTCCCGCACCGAGGATCACGAGCGAGGTGAGCGCGGCCCACTTGACCACGAACTTGGTGTGGTCGCCGAACTCGACCTTGGCCATGCCGACCAGTACGTACACGGCCGGGACCAGCGGGCTCGACATGTGCAGCGGCTGGCCGACGAGTGAGGCGCGGGCGATCTCCAGCGGCGAGACGCCGTGCGCGGCTCCCGCCTCCGCGAGGACCGGCAGGACACCGAAGTAGAAGCCGTCGTTCGACATGAAGTAGGTGAGCGGGAGGCTCAGGAATCCGGTGACGATGGCCATGTGCGGGCCCATGCCGGTCGGGATGCCGTCGACGAGCCATTTCGCCATCGAGTCGACCATGCCGGTGCCCTGCAGGACTCCGGTGAAGACGGCGGCGGCGAAGACCATGCCGGAGACGTTGAGGACGTTCTCGGCGTGGGCGCCGAGGCGTTCCTTCTGGTCGGGCATGTGCGGGAAGTTGACGGTGAGCGCGAGCGCGGCGCCGAGGATGAACAGGACCGGGATCGGCAGCAGCTCCATGATCATGGCGGTCAGGAGGGCCACCGTGAGCAGTGCGTTGAACCAGTACAGCTTGGGGCGCAGCGTCGGGCGGTTGGGGTCCAGGCCCTGGAGGCGTACGTCGTCGTTGTCTTCGTCGGCCTCGTCGTCGGAGGCGTCCGTGCCGGAGCCCGCGCCGCCGGTGGCCTTGGTGGTACGGCCCTTCGCGTCACCGGAGCCGCCGGAGGCACCCGCACCGGCGCCGACCAGCACCGTCTCGGTCACCGTCTCGGTCTCGACCTCGGCCTTCTCGGTGGTCTCCTGCTTCTTCTCCTCCTCCAGGACCTCGGCGAGGCTCAGCACGCCGAGCCGCTTGCGCTCGCGGCGGCCGAGGACGTACGAGAGGCAGAAGACGAAGACCAGGCCGACGGCGAGCGCCGGGATCATCGGGACGAAGATGTCGCCGGCGTCCAGCTTGAGCGCGGTGGCGGCGCGGGCGGTGGGGCCGCCCCAGGGGAGGGTGTTCATGACGCCGTTGGCGGTGGCGGCGACGCCGGTCATCACCACGAGGCTCATCTTCAGGCGCTTGTACAGCGGGTACATCGCCGAGACCGTGATCATGAAGGTGGTCGAGCCGTCGCCGTCGAGCGAGACGATCGCGGCGAGCACGGCCGTACCGACGACGATCCGCAGCGGGTCGGCCTTGCAGAACTTCAGGATGCCCCGGACGATCGGGTCGAAGAGGCCGACGTCGATCATGACGCCGAAGTAGACGATGGCGAACATCAGCATCGCGGCGGTGGGCGCCAGGTTGCCCACCCCCTCGATGACGTAGTCGCCGAGATTCGCACCCTTTCCGACGAACACACAGAAGAGTGCCGGGATCAGTACGAGCGCCGCGATCGGCGACATCTTCTTCATCATGATCAGGACCAGGAAGGTCGCGATCATGGCGAAGCCGAGGATGGTCAGCATGAATGGATACCTAACGTTCGCCTTTGAACAGCCACCAGGGCCGGCGGTTCGAGTGACGTTAGGGCGGCCACGCAAGTCTTAACAAGATGTTGACACGCGAGCAATAAGCGCAAAACTCCTGGTCAAAGCATTGTGCCTGTTGGCGCGATATCGATGGGTACGCCATTGAGGACCGCCGTGCCCGACAGCGGGTCGAGCAGGCTGCCGTCCAGGAGCTGGTTGACGTTGACTCCCGGGTCCGCGGCGGCGTGGGTCAGCCGGGTGCCGGGCCGGTCGTGTCCCCAGCCGTGCGGCAGACTCACGACCCCGCGCCGTACGGCGTCCGTCACCTCGGCGGGGGCGACGACCTCTCCCCCGGCGCCCTTGATCCGCACCGGCGCCCCGTCGGTGACGCCGAGACGTTCGGCGTCGTCGGGGTGGATGTGCAGGGTGCAGCGGTTGGTGCCGCCGGTGAGGGCGGGGATGTTGTGCATCCAGCTGTTGTTGGAGCGCAGGTGCCGGCGGCCGACGAGGACGAGGCCTTCCGGGCGTCGGCGCAGCGCGTCCCGGAGGCGCGGGAGGTCGTCGGCGAGCGGCCGCGGCAGCAGTTCGACGCGGCCGCTGCGGGTCTTGAGCGGCTGCGGGAGGCGCGACTGGAGCGGCCCGAGGTCGATGCCGTGCGGGGTGTCCAGCAGCTTCTCCAGGGTCAGGCCTTCGCGGCGTACGCCGAATCCTTCGCCGTACGGGCCCAGGCGCAGCATCATGTCGAGGCGCCGCTCGGGGCCGCTCTCGCCGGTGAGCTGTGCGGCGAGTTCGCTCGGGTCGCGGCCGTGGACCGGGGAGTGCGGTTCCTTGACGGCCTTGCCGAGGGTCTGGCCGATGACCAGGTCGTCGACCGCCGAGGGGTCGGCGCCGTGCATGCCGGTCGCGGCGAGGACGAGCCGGGCGAGGATCTCGGTCTCGGCCATCCGGCCGGGCTCCAGCGGGACGGCGGCGCGGGTGTAGCGGACCTGGTTGCGTACGGCGAGGGTGTTGAAGGCGAAGTCGTGGTGCGGGCTCTGCGAGGGCGGGGGCGGCGGCAGCACGACGTGGGCGTGGCGCGAGGTCTCGTTGAGGTACGGGTCGACGCTGACCATGAAGTCGAGCGAGCCGAGGGCTTTGTCGAGGCGGTCGCCGTCCGGTGTGGACAGGACGGGGTTGGCGGCGACGGCGATGAGGGCGCGGATGGGTTCGCCCTCGGCGGTGGCGGTGTCGATCTCCTCGGCGAGGGCGGCGATCGGGAGCTCGCCCTTGGCCTCCGGGTGGCGGCTCACGCGGCTGTGCCAGCGGCCGAGCGCGAAGCCGCGGCCCGGTCCGGCGGGGCGGGGCGTCTTGTCGGTGGCGGCCTGCGGGAAGAGGGCGCCGCCCGGCCGGTCGAGGTTGCCGGTGAGGATGTTCAGGATGTCGACCAGCCAGCTGGCCAGGGTGCCGTGTTCGACCGTGCAGCTGCCGATGCGACCGTAGACGGCGGCGGTGGGCGCGGCGGCCAGCTCACGGGCGAGCGCCCGGATCGTGCCGGCGTCGACGTCGCAGGCCTCGGCGGCGGCCTCGGGTGTGAAGTCCCGTACCGCCTCGGCGAGTTCGTCCAGTCCCTGCACCAGCTCGGTGAGCTCGCCGAGGTCGGTGAGCTTCTCCTCGAAGAGGACGTACGCCATCGCCGCGAGCAGCAGCGCGTCGGTGCCCGGGCGGATGGCGACGTGCCGGTCGGCGAGCTTGGCGGTGCGGGTGCGGCGCGGGTCGATGACCGTGAGGGTGCCGCCGCGCGCCTTGAGCGCCTTGAGCTTGCCGGGGAAGTCGGGTGCCGTGCACAGGCTGCCGTTGGATTCGAGGGGGTTGGCGCCGATCAGCAGCAGGTGGTCGGTGCGGTCGAGGTCGGGTACGGGGATCGCGAGCGCGTCGCCGTAGAGCAGGCCGCTGGAGACGTGCTTGGGCATCTGGTCGACGGTGGACGCGGTGAAGATGCTGTGGGTGCCGAGTCCGGCGAGCAGGACGGGCGGATAGAGACCGCCGGCCATGGTGTGCACGTTCGGGTTGCCGAGGACGGCTCCGACGGCGTGCGGCCCGTGCCGCTCGACGATCGGCCGCAGTCCGGCGGCGACCGCGTCGAAGGCCTCTTCCCAGGTGGCCTCGCGCAGCTCGCCGTCCTTGCGGACGAGTGGCGTACGCAGCCGGTCGGGGTCGGAGTCGGCCGCCCCGAAGGAGGCGCCCTTCGGGCAGATGAACCCCTGGCTGAACACGTCGTCGCGGTCCCCGCGGGCGCTGGTGACCCGCGTGCCCTCGATGGTGAGCGTCAACCCGCACGTGGCCTCGCAGAGGGGGCAGATGCGCAGGGCCGTACGGGAGTCTGTGCTGGTGGACACGGGTCCTCCGGAGGGGGGCGGCGACGGTGACGCGCGGACTGGGCTCCGAGCATACCGACCGGTATGCCCGGAGGGGAGGGGCGCGGAGGGTCACGTCGGAAATTCGCCGGTCGTTCGGCCGCGGGTCCGTCGTTCGACTGCGGCCGGTTCAGCCGCGGGCTTGTTCGTTCGGCCGCGGGTCGGTCCAGCCATGGTCGGTCCGTTCAGCCGTGGTCGGTCCGTTCAGCCATGGGCCGGGTTCGGCTTCGGGATCAGTCGAGCGACCGTGCCAGGTACGCCCGGAGCAGTTGTCGCGTCTCCTCTATGACCTGTTCGTCACCCGCCGGATCGAGGCGGAAGGCGAGCTGGACGAGGGAGTCGGAGGCCTCGACCGCGATGAGGAAGGTGCGGCGGAGGTCGTCGTCGGGTTCGCGGTTCAGGAACGCGGAGAGCAGGTCGGTGAGGCGGTCGGCGACGCGGGTGTTGGGTTCGGCGTCGCGGTTGCGGGTGCCGACGGGGATCTGGTTGCCGAAGTCGACGAGGGAGAAGCCGGGGGCGGTGCGCTTCATGGCGAGGTACTCGTCGAGTACGGCGTCCATGGCCACCCGCCAGCCCGCTCCGCCCGCGGTCTCCTGGAGGCGCTGGGTGACGCGCTCGGCGTATCGGTCGAGGTTGCGCTGGGCCAGCGCGTCGGCCATGGCGCGCTTGTTGCCGAAGAAGCGGTAGACGGAACCTATGGGCACGCCGGCGCGCAGGGCGACCGCGCGGGTGCTCAGGTCGTCGTAGCCGACCTCGTCGAGGAGGTCGGCGCAGGCGTCGAGGATACGGGTCAGTCGTTCCGCGCTACGGCGCTGGACAGGCGCACGGCGCAGCGATGTCGCGTTGGGCACAGGCTTCATGATGCCTTTCCGCCGGGATCCGGTGAACCTCGCCCACCAGTACGAATGTCGGTGCCCATGACACTCATCCGGAACGTGGATCCGGTCAGGGTGTGCGTCGTGTACGTCGGCCCGCTCGACTCCGCGGAAGTCGGCACAGTCGGCTCCTTGGAGGTCGGCCCGGGCGACTCCGTGGAGGTCGGCCCGGGCTCGGACGCGGTGATGTCCGCGGTGCTGCCGACGGGTTTGCCGTCGACGGCCCACACCGTGTCGTCGTCGGCATGCAGGCGCACGGTGATCTGGTGCGTGCCGCGCGGGACGAGGTCGCCGGCGATGTGGTGGATCCGGTCGCGGAGCGTGGCGAGGGGGCGGCCGTCCAGGCGGAGGAGTGCGTAGCCCCGGCCGGGCTCGGCCGTCTTCTTCGTACCGGCCGGCGAGAAGCGGAAGTCGTGGACGGTCAGCCGGACGTCCCAGCCGTTGTCGCCTGCGTCGGGGTGTATCTCGATCGCGACGTCCGGTGCGTCCTGCTCGTCGATCTCACGGTAGTTCCGCCCTTCCTCGTCCGTGTCCTCCAGCACCTTGCCCACCGGCGACGGTTTCACTCCGTCGCCCTCACCCTCCCGCGCGTCGCCGGAACCGCAACTCGTCGCTCCGACGAACAGAGCACCGAGCAGGGCACAGACCGCGAGCGCAACGAGGAATCCGCGCGTCCACGACATGCCGGGGAGATTAGAGCACCGCACTGACAGTCGGATCCCCCTGGAGGCGGGTTCTTGGCCGGTACAGCGGTCTTGGCGCGATCCGCGGTCCTGGCGCGATCGCGTGGTTCCCCTCTCGTGCACGTCTTGCGCGCGGAAAAACTGAATCCTACGGTGATGCATAGGAATCAGGGACAAGGGAGCGATCATGAGCGGGGACGTGCGGAAGACCGCCGAGGAATCGCGGAAGACCGCCGAGGCACTGACGTATCTTTCCGGTTTCGGCAACGAGCACAGCTCGGAGGCGGTGCCCGGCGCGCTGCCGCACGGCCGCAACTCTCCGCAGCGCGCCCCGCTCGGGCTGTACGCGGAGCAGCTGAGCGGTACGGCGTTCACCGAGCCGAGGGCGCAGAACCGCCGCTCGTGGCTCTACCGGATCCGCCCGTCGGCCGCCCATCCCGCGTTCGGCCGCACCGGTAACGGCGCCCTTCGCACGGCGCCCTTCACGGAGACGGTGTCCGACCCGAACCGGCTGCGCTGGAACCCGCTGCCGGAGCCGCCGGCCGGCACGGACTTCGTCGCCGGCCTCTGGACGCTCGGCGGCAACGGCGACGCGGCCCAGCGCACCGGCATGGCCGTGCACCTGTATCACGCCAACTCCTCGATGCGGCGGGTGTTCAGCGACGCGGACGGCGAGCTGCTGATCGTGCCGGAGCGCGGTGGGCTGCTGCTGCGCACCGAGTTCGGGCTGCTGCATGTGGAGCCAGGACATGTGGCGTTGATTCCTCGTGGGGTGCGCTTCCGTGTGGAGCTGCTGGACGCCTCGGCCCGGGGTTATGTGTGCGAGAACTACGGGGCGCCCTTCCAGCTCCCCGACCTCGGCCCGATCGGCGCCAACGGCCTCGCGAACGCCCGGGATTTCAGGGCTCCGGTCGCCGCCTACGAGGACGATGAGGACACTGCGGGGCCGGTCGAGGTCGTCAACAAGTTCTGCGGCAACCTCTGGACGGCGACGTACGACCACTCGCCGCTGGATGTCGTCGCCTGGCACGGCAACCATGTGCCGTACGTCTATGACCTGCGCCGGTTCAATGTGATCGGCACCATCAGCTACGACCACCCGGACCCGTCGATCTTCACGGTGCTGACCTCGCCGACCGACACCCCGGGGCTGGCCGGCGTCGACTTCGTGGTGTTCGCGCCGCGCTGGCTGGTGGGCGAGGACACGTTCCGGCCGCCGTACTTCCACCGGAACGTGATGAGCGAGTACATGGGACTCATCGAGGGCGCGTACGACGCGAAGACGGCCGGTGAAGGGGGATTCGTGCCCGGCGGGGGCTCGCTGCACAACATGATGTCGGCGCACGGTCCCGACCGGGAGACCTTCGACCGGGCAAGCGCCGCCGAGCTGCGGCCGCAGAAGGTCGACGAGGGTCTGGCCTTCATGTTCGAGACGCGCTGGCCGGTCACCGCCACCCCGCAGGCGGCCCGTGCCGAGCATCTGCAGCCGGCGTACGACGAGGTGTGGCGGGGCCTCCAGCGGCACTTCCGGCCGGCCGACCGGGCCTGACCGCCGGTGACGGCCCGTTGCACTGAACGCCCGCGACCGGTACGGATACCCTCGTGACCTCCTTCGCCCCGGACTCGATCGTCCTGAACCGCAAACTGCCGCTCTGGTATCAGGTGTCGCAGTCCCTGCGCGCCTCGATACTCGGGCGGTCGCCGCAGGATCCGCTGCGGCTGCCCACCGAGGAACAGCTGGCCGGGCACTACGGGGTGAGTGTGCTGACCATGCGGCAGGCGCTCAAGGAGCTGGAGGACGAGGGGCTGATCACCCGCCATCGCAGACGCGGCACGTTCATCGAACCGGGCGCCACGCGGGGTGCGCCGGTCCGGCTGCTCGGCTCGGTGGACGCGATCGTGGCCCAGCAGTCGGGCATGACCACGAAGCTGCTGGACCACGGGAGGGAAGCCGTGTCGGGCGAACTCGCCGAGTACTTTCCGGACCTGGCGGAGGTGGCGACGTACCACCGGCTGCGCAGCGACGAGAAGACGGGCGAGCCGACCAACCACGCCCGCAACTACGTCCGTCCCGAGCTGGCGGCGCTGATCGACCCCGAGGACCTGGTCCGCTGGCCCATGACCAAGGTGCTGCGCGATGTCGTGGGGGCGCGGATCAGCCAGATCACCGACACCGTCGAGGCGCGGCTCGCGGACCCGGAGACCGCGCGGCTGCTCCAGGTCCCGCTGCTGAGCCCGATCCTGCACTACACGGGCATCGTGCACGGCGAGGACGGCCGAGCGCTCGACGTGGCCCGCATCCAGTACCGGGGCGACCGCTTCTCCTTCACGGTCACCCTCGACGCCCACTGAGAGCCTGTGTCTGAACCCCCGTCGTCCGCGCGGAGCGCGGGCGCAGCGGCGGTCGGTGCGTGCCCTCGGCGTCCTGCGGCGCCGTGCGGCGAGGGCACGCACCGGGCGTCGGGGCGCAGGCGGGGGTTCAGACACAGGCTCTCAGCATGGGGGACGAGATCGCCGCTCCTACGCCGGGAGCCGGCCCACGTCGTACGATGCCGAGCGTGACGCACGACGACGCTCCGCTGCTCGCGGACCTCATGCCGTGGTCCGTCG
Source organism: Streptomyces sp. NPDC050704 (assembly GCF_040654355.1). Taxonomy (NCBI): domain Bacteria; kingdom Bacillati; phylum Actinomycetota; class Actinomycetes; order Kitasatosporales; family Streptomycetaceae; genus Streptomyces; species Streptomyces sp. NPDC050704. The sequence goes on from NZ_JBFAHW010000041.1 coordinate 12,843, forward strand.
CACCGCCCCGGCTGGGCCGCGGGTGGCCGACGGCACCCGACCCGGCGTCCCTGAAAGCGCGGTGGGACGCCTTCGTGAAGGCCGAAGGGCCCGAGCGCGAGGCGCTGTTCGGCGTCACGCGCGCGCGGACCCTGCACTCGGCGGTGGCGCAACTGCCGGGCCAGTCCTCCGGAACGGGCCGGCTGGCCCGCGCGTCGGGCCCCTGCGCCGAGCCGGTACGGGTCCTGCACGGTCCGTTCGACGAACAGTGGCTGATCCCCGACAACCGGCTGATCGACGCGGCCCGGCCGGAGTTGTGGCGGGTGGCGGACGAGCGGCAGGTGTTCGCGGTGGAGCAGCCGCCCGCACCCGAAGGGCCCGTGCTGCTCGCCGTGTCGGTCCTGCCGGTGATCACGCCCCCGTCGAAGACCGTCCCCGCCGCCCGCCCCGGCCGCGTCCGCCCCCTGTACCGACGTCCCGGCGGCCTCGAACCCAACCTGGCGCCCGGCCTCACCGACCACCTGGCCAAGCGCCTGGGCCACTCCCCCGCCCCGCTCGACATCCTCGCCTGGACCGTCGCGACGGCACGGCCCGGGCCCGCCGGACACGCCGTCCCGCTCACCGCCGACCCGGGACTCTGGGCGCGCGGCACCGAGTTGGGCCACCGTCTGCTGCGGCTGACGCGCCGCGACGGCGAACGCCCCAAGCTCCCGGGCGGCCGCCGGCCCTACGTCCGGGCCCCGCTCCCGTCCCGCCCGCTGGAGCTGCGCTACGACCGCGACGAGGAGACCCTCCACCTGGACGAGGGCCTGATCTCCCCCGTACCGCCCACGGCCTGGGACTTCGAGGTGGGCGGCGTACGTGTACTGGACCAGTGGTTCACCGCGCGAGCCGGTCAGGCGGAGCCGGGCACCCTGGAGGCCGTCCGCCCCACCGGCTGGCCGCAGGGCTGGACCTCGGAGCTGCTCGAACTCATCACGGTGCTCGCGCTACTGGCCGAACTCAGGCCCGAACAAGCCGAGTTGACCATGGAGACACCGATCACCGCGGCCGAGCTGCGCAAGGCGGGCGTACTTCCGGTGCCGGACGCCGCACGTCGGCCCGCCTCGGTGCTCGACCACCACGAGGAAGGCCCGGAGGGGCAGTTCGCGCTGCTCTAGTGCCGCGGCACCGGCCGCCGGGGTCAGCGCCTGGGATCGAAGCCGTCCAGCACGCGCTCCAGGGCCTGCCGGAACACCGCCTCCAGGTCGATCGGCCCGGCGTCCTCCGTGAACGCCGCGGCCATGTGCGGATACGCACCGGTCGCCACCTGGCTGCCGAGATAGGCGAGGCGGACCGCGTTCTCCTGCTCCTCCGACCAGGGCAGCGAGCGGGTGCGCTCGGCGGTGGCCAGCTCGTTCCCGACGTATGTCGTCACGACGCCGTTGAGCATCGCGATCAGCTGGAACTTCGTGCCGTAAGGCCCTTCGAACGAGTCCAGGCAGGCCAGACAGTGCTCCAGATAGCGCAGGGCGTTGGGGCTGAAGCCGTACACCGGTGACATCAGTGCCGGCATCCAGGGGTGGCGGAGCATGAGCGCACGGGTCTGCCGGGCGACCCGGAGCATGTCGGCACGCCAGTCCCCCGAGGGCTCCCACAGCTCGTGCTCACCGCCGACGGCGTCGACCATCAGCTCGTACAGGTCCTCCTTGCGCGGCACGTAGTTGTAGAGCGACATCGTGCCGCAGCCCAGTTCGGCCGCCACCTGCCGCATCGACACCGCTTCCAGCCCCCGCGCGTCCGCGATCCGCACCGCGGCCACCGCGATGTCGGCGCGGGTGTACGCGGGCCGCGGTCCACGGCCCGTTCGCTCGGGGCGGGCCCAGATCACTTCGGGTACGTCCGCATGTGCTGCCATCGGTGTCGCCAGCCTGCCTTCGGTGGATCCGTGTCGCCACCATCCTAGTTACGTACAGCGTACGTAGTGCGGTATGGTCACGCCATGACTACTACGTACGCTGTACTTAGTGAGGGTCTGGAGAAGCGCTACGGCTCCCGAGGGGGTGTGGTCCGTGCCCTGCGAGGGCTGGACCTGGCGGTGGCGCAGGGCACGGTCTGCGGGTTGCTCGGGCCGAACGGCGCGGGCAAGACCACCGCGGTCGGACTGCTCACCACGCTGCTGCGACCCGACGCGGGGTCCGCGCGCGTCGCCGGGCACGATCTCGTACGCGAGCCGGACGCCGTGCGCCGCGCGATCGGTGTCACCGGGCAGAACACCTCGGTCGACGGCGACCTCACCGGGCGCCAGAACCTGCGGCTGTTCGCGAGGCTGCACCGGATGCGCGGTCCGACGGGCCGGGCTCGCGCCGACGAACTCCTCGACCGTTACGGGCTCACCGAAGCGGCGGACCGGCCCGCGTCCACCTACTCCGGCGGTATGCGGCGCCGCCTCGACCTGGCGGCGAGCCTGCTCACCCGCCCCGCGGTGCTGTTCCTCGACGAGCCGACGACGGGGCTCGACCCGCACAGCCGCAACCAGATCTGGGACACCGTGCGCGCGCTCAAGGCCGAGGGCACGACCGTCCTGCTCACCACGCAGTATCTGGAGGAGGCCGACCAACTCGCCGACGACATCGTGCTCGTGGACCGGGGCAGGGTCGCGCACACGGGCGCGCCCGCCGAACTCAAGGCGCTGATCGGCTCGTACGCGGAAGCGGTCGTCGCCCACCCGGACGCGATGGCCGGTGCCGCCGCCGTCCTGGATCAACTGACCGGCGCCGAACCCGACTTCGACCGGGAGCGGCGTGCCGTCGGCGTGGTCACCACCGACCCGACGCTCACCCTTCCCCGCCTCGTACGCGAACTCGACGCCGCCGGTGTGCCGTTGCTCGACGTGAGCCTGCGCCCGCCGACGCTGGACGACGTCTTCCTCCGCCTGACCGGAGGCCGGACCGAAGGCCCGACCGACCGCAAGGAGCTTGTCCCATGAGTCACATGAGTCCCATGAGCACGTTGGCGTACGACGGCACGGCGATGCTGGGCCGCCATCTGCGGCGGATCCGGCACAACCCCGGGCTGCTCATCCTGACCCAGACCATGCCGATCACGATGCTGCTGTTCTTCGGCTACGTCTTCGGCAGCGCCCTCGCGACGCCCGGCCCGGAGTACCGCTCCTTCCTCGTGCCTGGGCTGCTGGTGGCGACGGCCGCCAACGGGATCATGACCGGGATGTTCCAGGCCGCCCAGGACTCGCACCGGGGCGTGATGAACCGCTTCCGTACGCTGCCGATGAGCCGGGCCGCCGTGCCGTTCGGACAGGTGGCCGCCGACCTGGTCGTCACCTTCGGCGGCATGATGCCGCTGATGCTGGTCGGGCTCGCGGTGGGCTGGCGGATCGAGGGGTCGGCGCTCGAAGCGGCGGGCGCCGTCGGGCTGTTGCTGCTCTTCCGGTTCGCCACGACGTGGATCGGGATCCTGCTGGGGCTCGCCTCGGGGAGCGAGGAGGCGGCCGGTCAGCTGGGCGGGGCGACGTTCATCCTGCCGCTGCTGTCGAACGCGTACATCCCCACGGACAATCTGCCCGGCTGGCTGCGCACGACGGCCGAGTGGAATCCGATCAGCGCGGTGACCACCGCGATGCGGGACCTGTTCGGGAACGCGCCGGTGCCGGCGGACGGCGCCTGGCCGGTGACGCACCCCGTCGCCGGGTCGCTGGCCTGGTGCGCGGTTCTCATCGCGGTGTTCCTGCCGCTCGCCGTCCGCCGGTACGCGCGCGGCGGACGGTGAGCGGCGCCGTCACAACCCTCGTAACCCCTGACCCTCGTAACTCCTACTTCTGCGGGGACAGTTCGGGTCCGAGTGAGGAGAACTTCTCCTGGGACACCACCCGCTTCGGCGGCCAGGTGATGTTCTCCGGCGGCCACTGCTGGCCGGTCTTCCTCAGGAACCACTCCGGCGGCTCGTACATGGGCGGTTCATAGCCGTCGGGCAGTGCCGTCTTCCACTCGACGCCCTTCGTACGGTTCGCGAACTCGTCCTTGATCGCCTTGAGCCGGGCGGGCTGGGTGAGCAGGTCGACGGCGGTGGCCGCGAGGTACTTCGCGGCGGCGACGACGGCGGCCTGGCCGGGAGCCGCGGCCGCGCAGGCGGCCGTGGACCAGGTGTGCATCTTGGTGCCGATGGGGGCGAGGGCGGCGCCCATGGACACGGTCGGCACGTTCCAGCTGATGTCGGCGACGTCCGTGGAGCCGCCGCCCATGAACACCGGGTTGGGCGCGGTGAGTTCGGCGATCTCGGTGTGCATGCCCTTCTGCGGCAGGCCCAGGGACTCCTGGAGCTCCTTCGCCAACGTGTGGGCCTCGTCGGTGAATTCGGGCGGCCCGAGCTGTTTCATGTTGGCGTGCAGCAGCTCGGCGAAGGACTTGGACGGCAGCTGGTTCCAGCAGGCCGAGGTGACCCGGTGCCGCACCTTCGTCTGCGAGGCCATGGCCGCGGCCTGCGAGACGGCGACGACCTTGTCGAGCAGCACCTGGACGCGGGCGGGGCTGCCCTCGCGTACGTAGTAGGAGATCTCGGCTATCTCGGGGGTCACGTTCGGGATGTCGCCGCCGTTGTTGATCACCCAGTGCAGGCGGCCCGACGGGGCCAGGTTCTCCTCGCGCAGGAACTCGGACATCGTTGCCATCATCACGGCGGCGTCCAGCGCGCTCTTGTTGCCGAGCGGGGTGCCGCCGTGTCCGGCGACGCCGAGGAAGGTGAAGGTGACCGCGGTCATCGCCGAGTTGGAGCCCCAGCCGGTGGCGTTCGAGGTCGACGGGTGCCAGTCGAGGAACGCGTCGAGGCCCTCGTACACGCCCTTGCTGACCGCGTACGTCTTGCCGATCAGGGTCTCCTCGGCGGTCGAGCCGAAGAACTTCACCGTGACGGGGAGCTTGTGCTTCTTCGCGGTCTGAGCGACGGCCGCGGCGGCTGCCGCGGCCGCCGTGCCGAGCGCGCTGTGTCCGCAGCCGTGGCCGGGCCCGTAGCTGGGTGCGAACGGATCATGGATGTACTCGCGGGGGTCGTGGTGGCCGACGCCCTTGCTCTGCGAGAGGCCGGGCAGCGCGTCGTACTCGCCGCTGAAGCCGAGGACGGGTCCGCCCTCGCCGTACGAGAAGGTCGCGGTGAAGGCCGTCGGGAAGCCCGCCGTGCCGAACTCCACGTCGAATCCGGCCCGTTCGAGGAAGTCGGCCTCGGCGATCGACGACTTCCACTCGCGCAGGCTGAGCTCGGCGTTCTCCCAGATCTCGGAGTTGAGTCCGGTGATCCGGCCGCTCTGGGACTCGATCCAGTCCAGTGCGGCCGTCTTGGCCGGGCTGTCCTCGGCGAGGCCCTCGGGGGCTTCGTACGTGCCGTCGGCCGCGTCGGCCTCGTCGGCCGATGCGGCCATCGCGGGATCGGCCTCGGCCGTCATCACGGCCGTCGTCACACCCGCCGCACCCAGCAACTGCATGATGCGGCGGCGGCTCAGGGCCTGGCCGTTCGGGGTCGCCGTCTCGTGTTCATGATGATCGTGCAGGTCACACACGCGCACCTCCGGGGGTGAGGATCGCTGTATCAACCACAGGGAACGTGCAAACGATCAGCAACCCTGGCCCCGAAAGATTGCCCCGTCAACATCCGTGTATGACAAAGCTGTTACGCACGGGCCATGATCCGTCGCATGGAACCACTCCCGCTGCCTCCGGAAGCCCTTCCCCTGCCGCTGGAAGGCATCACCGTCGTCTCCGTCGAGCAGGCCGTCGCGGCGCCCTTCGCCACCCGGCAGCTGGCCGACCTCGGCGCCAGGGTGATCAAGGTCGAGCGCGTCGACGGCGGTGACTTCGCCCGCGGTTACGACACCGCGGCGGCCGGACTCGCCTCGCACTTCGTGTGGTGCAACCGCGGCAAGGAGTCCCTCGCCCTCGACCTGAAGGACCCGCGCGGCCTGGACGTCGTACGCCGTCTCGTCGCCGGCGCCGACGTCTTCGTGCAGAACCTCGCGCAGGGCGCGGCCGCCCGGCTCGGCCTGGACGCGGCCACCCTGTGCGCGCGGCACCCGAGGCTGATCGCCGTGGACATCTCGGGCTACGGGGCCTCGGGTCCGTACGCCGACAAGCGGGCGTACGACATGCTCGTGCAGTGCGAGGCGGGTCTGGTGTCCGTGACCGGGACAGCCGACCAGCCGGTGAAGGCGGGGATTCCGGCGGCCGACATCGCGGCGGCGATGTACGCGTTCTCCGGGGTCCTCGCGGCGCTGGTGCGGCGCGGGACGACGGGCCGCGGCGGGCCCGTGGAGGTGTCGATGCTGGACGCGCTCGCCGAATGGATGGGGCATCCGCTGCACCATGCGATGCACGGCGGAACTCCCCCGGCGCGCACGGGTCTCGCGCACGCCGTCATCGCACCGTACGACGCCTATCCGACGGCGGACGGCGGCCGGGTGCTGCTGTCGGTGCAGAACGACCGGGAGTGGCGGCGGCTGGCCGAACAGGTCGTGGGACGGCCGGAGCTGGCGGCCGATCCGGCGTACGCGACGAACGCGGCCCGGGTCGAACACCGGGAGCGTACCGATGAGTTGGTCGGGAAGGCTCTGGCGGCGCTGACCGCGGACGAGGCGGTGGCGCGGCTCGAGGCGGCCGGGATCGCGTGTGCGCGGCTGCGGGACGTACGGGAGGTGGCGGAGCATCCTCAGCTGGCGGCCAGGGACCGGTGGCGGGAGGTGGACTCGCCGGTGGGGCCGCTCAGGGCGTTGCTGCCGCCGATCACGCTGCCGGGCGGGGGCGAGGCGCGGATGGGGCCCGTACCCGCGCTCGGGGAACACACCGGGGCGCTGCTGCGTGCCGTGGGGATGACGGACGATGAGATCGCAGCACTGCGCCGGGACGGTGTGGCCGCCTGAGCGCGAGTCGGGCTCCTGTTCGGTGTCGGTCGCCTCTCAGCGACCGGGGCCGCTTCTCAGCGGCCGCCGAACAGGGAACGACGCAGCCGGCGCAGCGGTGCGAAGAGCGAGACCCGCCTCACTCGCGCGCCCCTGCCGGTGCGGTCGTGCGCGGTGTCACGCGTGGTGAGCTCGCGCATCAGGTCCGTCGCCTCGGCCGACTCGCGCTGAGGGATGGCGGGGCCACCCATCACCGAGAGATGGCGGTCGAGGCGCGAGCTTGTCGCGCTGCTGCCACACGTGATCGCAGGGACTCGCGCCCTGCCACGCACTGTTATCTGTTCCATGTCACTCCCCACCCATACGAGGGCACCCGGCCCGGGCAGGTTAACCCTATCGCTCCCTCATCACACTCGTGTATCCCGGGCGCAGGATTCACCTCCCCTGCAAGGCTGTTGACGATTACTCTCCGAATCCGACTGATTCCAGGGCGAGTTGGACAACTGGTGCGGTTGTGGGCTGCGTGGAGCCGCCAGGCGGTTCGACGGTGACAGCGAGTGAGGTCGCGTCCGTATTCAGTTCGGCGGCGACCAAGGGCGTGTCGCCGTCGAGGAGTCCCAGGGAGCGCGGTTTCACCTCTGGTCGCATGAGCCACAGTTGATGAACCCTTCCGTTCGAAGGTGCGCCCAGGCCCGCGGCGGTCACCACGGCGGTGCGCTGCGAGGCGGACGCGACGACGCCGATGCCCTGGCCGCCGGCGTCCCGGCCGGCGGTCGCCCGGGCGTCCGGAGCGGCGAGAACGTGTGCGATCTCACGTGCCTGGGCCTGCTGTTGGTCGAGCTGGTCCTGGGTGCGGGAGGCCTGCATCCCGAAGAGGGCGGCGACGACGAGCGCCGCGGCGGCCGTGGTGGAGGCGAGCGGGACGAGGAACGGCGAGAAGCCGGAGCGACGCGCCCGCGACTGCGGCCGCTGTGCGTGTGCGCGCGGCTGCGGTTCCCCGAAGGCCGTCTCCTGCGGGGTCTGCCGCACGGCCATGAGGACCCGGTCGCGCATCGCGGCCGGGGCCGGGGCGGCCGTGGACCAGGCGAGCCTGACCGCGTCCTCGCGCAGGGCGCGCACCTCGGCGGCGCAGCTGCCGCAGCGCTTCAGGTGCTTCTCGAAACGCTTGTGCTCACGGGGCTCCAGGGCGTCGAGTGCGTAGGGGGCGGCCAGCGAGTGCAGGGCGCGGCGCCGGAAGACGGTGGTCATGCGACACCTCCCAGGCAGTCGCGCAGCCGCGTGAGTCCGTCGCGCATCCGCGTCTTGACGGTGCCGAGCGGTAAGGAGAGCCGTTCGGCCACTTCACGGTACGTGTAGCCGTCGTAGTAGGCGAGGGTGACGGACTGGCGTTGCAGTGCGGTGAGCCGGTCCAGGCAGCGGCGGACCCATTCGCGTTCGAGGCCCGCCTCCACCTCCTCGGCGACCTGGTCGAAGGCGGGGCCGTTGGCGCGCCGGGCCATCTTCAGCTCGCGTTCACCGGCCGCGCGGGCGCTGCGCACCCGGTCGACCGCCCGGCGGTGGGCGAGGGTGAGGACCCATGCGAGGGCGCTGCCCCGGCCGGGGTCGTAGCGTGCGGCGGAGCGCCAGAGTTCGAGGAGCACCTCCTGGGCGACCTCCTCCGACTGGGCCGGGTCCCGCACCACGCGACGCACCAGTCCGAAGACCGGCCCGGACACCAGTCCGTACAGATCCTCGAAGGCCTTCTGGTCGCCTCCGGCCACGAGCACCAGGAGTTCGTCCGCCTCCACCACCCGTTTCCCCCCTCTCCGGCCTGAACGGCCCGTCGTATCCCCACGTATTCGGCGCAGGAACGTCTTCGGATGGGGTTACGGATCAACTGCTTGAAAACGCGGGTGAATCCGAGACCAATCCGTTCCCCCACCGGCTCCGAATGACGTGCATCAGGCAACAGGCTCCGACGCGGCACGAGCGCGAAGGCAGACCACTCGACAGGTCGCTTCCCGCACACATCTCCGCCCGGACAACAGCTTTGGGACAGAGGACGGACGGCATGACACCTAAAACCAGCAGGATCGTGGGACGCAGGAGCCTCGCGACCCTTGTCTGCGGTGCGCTGGCCACCGGTGGGCTAGCGGCCGCCGGCGTGACCGCGCTCGGACCGGTATCGGCGAGCGCCTCAAGCCACCGGGAGGCCCCGCTGATCTCGGGGACACCACAGTTCGACAACACGGACCTGTACGCGTTCGTGAGCCCCGACCATCCGGACACGACGACCCTCGTGGCGAACGTGATCCCGTTCGAGGAACCGGCGGGCGGGCCGAACTTCTACACGTTCGCGGAGGACGCCCAGTACGACATCCACATCGACAACGACGGGGACGCGCAGGGCGATCTGCTGTTCCGCTACACGTTCAAGACACAGGTCAAGAACGACAAGAGCTTCCTGTACAACACGGGGCCGGTCGAGAGCCTCGACGACCCGGACCTCAACATCACGCAGACGTACGACATCGAGCTGCTCAAGCTCAAGGACCAGAAGCTCGTCAAGCGGACGTACATCGCGGACGACGTGCCGGTCGCGCCGTCGAACGTCGGCCAGGCGTCGATGCCGGACTACGGCAAGCTGCGCGACCAGGCGATCCATGAACTCGCCGGTGGCACCAAGACGTTCGCGGGGCAGGCGGACGATCCGTTCTTCGCGGATCTGCGGGTATTCGACCTCCTGTACGGCGGGAACCTGTCGGAGGTCGGCAACGACACGCTCAAGGAATACAACGTCAACTCCATCGCCCTGCAGGTGCCGAACGACCTGATCCAGGAGTCGGCCGAGCAGCCGATCGTCGGTATCTGGTCGACGACGCAGCGCAAGAGCGCCTCGGGTGAGTACCGGCAGGTCTCGCGGCTCGGCATGCCGCTGGTGAACGAGGTCGTCAACCCGATCAAGGACAAGGACAAGTTCAACGCGTCCGCGCCGTGGAACGACGCCGACTTCCTGAAGAACGTCACCGAGCCGGAGCTGCCGAAGCTCATCGAGGCGATCTACAAGATCCCGGCCCCGGACGAGCCCAGGAACGACCTGGTGGACGTCTTCCTGAAGGGCGTACCGGACCTCAACCAGCCGCCGCACGTCACGCCTTCGGAGATGCTGCGCCTCAACACCTCGATCAAGCCGGCGGCCAAGCCCAAGCGGCTCGGCGTGCTGGACGGCGACACCGCGGGCTTCCCCAACGGGCGTCGGCTCACCGACGACGTGATCGACGCGTCGCTGCAGGTCGTCGAGGGTGAACTGCTGGGCGCCAAGAACGACTTGGGCGACGCGGTCGACAAGAACGACCAGGAGTTCGAGAAGGCGTTCCCGTACGTGGCCGAGCCGACCTCCGGATCGCGCGGGCCGCTGGCCAAGGGAACCGACAGCACCAAGGGTGACGTACGCAACCAGATCGGCGACGCCCTGACGCCCGCTGGTGCGAGCGGCAGCGGCGGGGACGACACCACGCTGATCGCCGTCTCGGCGGTGTCGGGCGCGGCCGGGTTCCTGCTGATCGGCACCGGCGTCATGTGGTGGCGCAGCCGCCGTCGGGTGAGCGGCTACTACTGACCCACCCCACCGACTGGCGCGGCCCGCGCAACCCCGTCCCCCACGGCGCGCGGGCCGCGCCGCTCATCCGTGAACTTCCGCTTCCACCGAGGCGATTTCCACCAAGGCGATTGAGGAGAGGGCATGTCCCCGCGTACGAACGACGACGCGCAGCAGAGGGATCGCGCCGACGAGGCCCCGCCGCACGACGGCGAGGACGCCCCGCGTCGGGATGGCGGGGCCGCCCCGGAGGGGAATGTTTCGGAGTCCGGCCGGCGGCGGACGCTGCGGCTCGCGGCGTGCGCCGTCGCCCTCGCCGTCGCGATGACCGCGGGGGCCGTGGCGCTGGGGGCCCGGGACGACGGGGACGTCGGTACGGTGGCGTCCGCGCCCGCCGTCGCACCCGAACTGCTGGCCAGCGGGAGCCTGGCCTCAAGCATCTCCGCGCTCCAGTCCCATCTGAAGGCGCAGCCCAAGGACTTCACCGGCTGGGCCACCCTGGGCGTCGCCTACATCGAGCAGGCGCGCACCAACGGCGACCCGTCGCGCTACCCGCAGGCGGAGCGGGCGCTGGAGCGGTCGCTGAAGCTGAGCCCCGACAACGACCCGGCACTGGCCGGCCGGGCGGCGCTGGCCGCGGCCCGGCACGACTTCCCCGACGCACTGCGGTACGCGGAGGAGGCGCTCGGCCGGAACGCGTACAACGAGCGGGCGCTGTCGACCCGGATCGACGCCCTGGTCGAACTCGGCCGCTACAAGGAGGCGTCGAAGGCCGCCGACGAGGCCGACGCCCGCCGCCCCGGCATCCCGGTCTTCACCCGGTACGCCTACGTACGTGAGCTGCGCGGCGACGTACCCACCGCGCGGCGCGTCCTGGAACAGGCGCTGGCGAATGCCACGGCTCCCGGGGACATCGCGTACGTGGCGACCGCGCTCGGCCAACTCGCCTGGCGCGAGGGCGAGTACGAGACCGCGCTGAAGCACTACGAGCGGGCCCTGCGCGCCGACGGGGCGTACCTCCCGGCGCTGGAGGGCCGGGCCAGGGCGCAGGCGGCGAACGGCGACCGGGCGGCCGCGATCCGGGGCATGGAGGACATCGTGGACCGCTATCCGCTGCCCGGCCCGCTGGTGGTCCTCGGCGAGCTCTACGAGGCCCGCGGCGGCGAGGGCGACAAGGCGAAGGCCCGCGACCAGTACGCCCTGGTGAACGCCTGGACCGCGCTGGCCCGCGCGAACGGGGTCAACGCCGATCTCGACACGGCCCTCGCGGCGGCGGACCACGGCGACCGAGAGGCCGCCCTGCGCGCCGCCCGCGACGAGTGGAAGCGCCGGCAGACCGTCCACACCGCGGACGCGCTCGCCTGGGCCCTGCACGTCAACGGCCGGGACAGCGAGGCGCTGCCCTACGCCCGCCGCGCCACGGCCACCGGCTACCGCGACGCGACCTTCCGCTACCACCGCGGCATGATCGAACAGGCCACGGGCGACAAGAAGGAAGCCCGCGCCAGCCTGTCGTCGGCCCTGAAGCTCAACGCGGGCTTCTCCCCAGTGGGGGCGAAGAAGGCCGAGAAGGCGCTGACTGCGCTGGGCGGTGCCAAGTGAGCGCCCTGGCCCCGCGCGGCCCCCGAGCCTCCCGCGTCCGGCTCGCCCTGCGCTCGCACCGTCGCGCGTTCGCCTCCTTCACGGCCGTGCTCGTGGCCGCCTGCGCGCTCGTACTGATCCCCACCGGCACGGCGGCGGCCCATCCGCTCGGCAACTTCACCGTCAACCGGTACGACGGTCTCGTCGTCGCCCCCGAAGAGCTGCGGGTCGACCACGTGGAGGACCTCGCGGAGATCCCGGCGACCCAGGCCCAGCCCGCGATCGACAAGGCCGGCATGGGAAGTTGGGCCCGGGAACGGTGCGAGACGGCGGCCGGGAAGAGCCGGGTCACCGTGGGCGGGAAGGCCCTCGCGCTGGCCGTCGGTGAGAGCCGCGCCCTCGTGCGGCCGGGGCAGGCGGGGCTCAAGACCCTTCGGGTGGAGTGCCGTTGGACGGCTCCGCTGCCGGCGGAGAACGTATCCGTGCGCTTCCACGCCGCCGTGGACGACGGTCCCGGCTGGCGCGAGGTCACGGCGCGCGGCGACCGTATGACCCTCACCTCCTCGGACGTTCCCGAGAAGTCCGTGTCCCGCGAACTGACCAGCTATCCCCAGGAGTTGCTGTCGTCGCCGGAGGACACCGCGACCGCGTCGCTGCGTGCCGGGCCCGGCGGCCCCGCCCTCGCCGAGGCCGACTCGGACGCCCCCGCCTCCTCCGTACTGCCGCGCGGCGCCGACCGCTGGACCCGCGCACTGGACGACCTCGTGGCCCGCCACGACCTGACCTTCGGCTTCGCCGCGCTCGCCCTCGGCATCGCCGTGCTGCTCGGCGCCCTGCACGCCCTCGCCCCGGGCCACGGCAAGACGATCATGGCCGCCACGGCCGCCGCCCGCGGCAACGCCACGATGCGCGACGTGCTGCCGCTCGCCGCCTCGGTGACCGTCACCCACACCCTCGGCGTGGTCGCCCTTGGCCTCCTCGTCACCGCCGGTTCGGCCGCCGCGCCCTCCGTCATCGCCTGGCTGGGCGTGACGAGCGGCGTCATCGTGACGGTGGCCGGCGCGACCCTCGTACGACGGGCTTGGCGCCAACGGGAACACGGGCATGGGCATGGGCATGGGCACGGCCACTCTCATGGACACGGGCACTCGCACGGACACAGCCACGGACACAGCCACGGGCACGGCCACGGCGATGTCGCCGTCGCGAACGCCAGCGACGAGCACGGTGACAAGCAAGGGCACGACCACGGCTCCCCCCACAGCCACGACCACGGACACGAGCACCCACATCCCCACACTCACCCGCACCCCCACAGCCATCCGCACCCCCACACGCACTCCCACTCCCCCTCTCTCAAACTCAAGGACACCGTTCTCCTCGGTTTCGCGGGCGGGCTCGTCCCCAGCCCTTCCGCCGTCGTCGTGCTCGTCGGCGCCGCCGCGCTCGGCAAGGCCTGGTTCGGGCTGCTGCTCGTGCTGGCGTACGGGGTAGGGCTCGCGCTCACCCTCACGGCGGCCGGGTTCGCCGTGGTCAAGGTCGGCGGCCGGGTCGCGAAGGCGATCGAGAACGGCGCCCGGTGGTCGAGCGGCCGGATCGCGACCCTGCTCCGGCGGGGCACTCCGCTCGGATCCGCGTTCGTGGTGGTGGCCCTTGGGGCTGGATTGGTGTTCAAGGGGGCGGCAACCGCGCTCGGTTGAGCTACTTTTGTTCTGAATCGTGCGGATGCGAATGGGGGGCGACCGTGTCCGAAGATCCGGGCAGTGAACGAGTGATCGCGGGGCGCTACCGTCTGCTCGCGCCGCTGGGTGAGGGCGGGATGGGGACAGTGTGGCGCGCCCGCGACGAGGTGCTGCACCGCGAGGTCGCAGTCAAGGAGGTGCGCGCCCCGGCCGGGCTGCCGACTCCCGACGTCGAGCGGTTGTACGCCCGGCTGGAGCGCGAGGCCTGGGCCGCCGCCCGCGTCGCGAACCGCAACGTGGTGACGGTCTACGACGTGGCGATGGAGGGCGGCCGCCCCTGGATCGTGATGGAACTGGTCCGCGGTCTCTCGCTCTCCGACGTCCTGGACGCCGAGGGCCCGCTGTCGCCGCAGCGCACCGCGCACATCGGCGCGGAGGTGCTCGCCGCGCTGCGGGCCGCCCACGCGGCGGGGGTCCTGCACCGCGACGTCAAGCCCGGCAACGTACTGATGTCCAACGACGGCCGGGTCGTCCTCACCGACTTCGGCATCGCCATGGTCGAGGGCAGTTCGGCGCTCACCATGACCGGCGAGGTCATCGGTTCTCCCGAATTCCTCGCCCCCGAGCGGGCGTTGGGGCGCAGGCCGGGCCCCGAGTCCGATCTGTGGTCGCTCGGCGTTCTCCTCTACGCGGCGGTCGAGGGCAACTCGCCCTTCCGCCAGAGCACTCCGCTCAGCACCCTGCGCGCGGTCGTCGACGAGGAACTGCCGCCGCCGCACCGGGCGGGCCCACTGGCCCCGGTCATCGAGGGCCTGCTGCGCAAGGACCCGGCGGACCGTCTGTCGGCCGAGGCCGCCGAACGGGACCTGCGGCTCGTCGCGGCGGGCGGCACGCCCAGCACGGGCGGTCCCGCGTACGCGCCGACCGTCGCCGCACTGCCACAACCGGCCCCGACCCCACCGATGCCCACGCCCTCGGTCCACACCCCGCAGCGGACCCCGACCGGGGCGACGACCACCACCGCCGAGCCCGCCCATCCCCGGCGAGCCACGATGGTCGTGATCGCGGGCCTCGCCGCCCTCGCGTTCGCGCTCGCGGGGCTGACGTACGCCCTGGTCAACCAGGACGACGGAGGAGGCGGGGGCACCAACGGCGGCACGTCCGAAGGCGGCACGAGCGGCAACGGCGGCACGTCGGGCGGTACGTCGGACGGCAATGACAACGGCGGGAACAACGAGGGCGGCACCGACGGCGGGACGACCAGCGAGAGTTCCGGCACGAACGGCGGCTCGACCACCGGCGGCGGCCAGACGACCAGCGCCCCGCCCGAACAGTCCGTGAAGGTGACCGTCACAGGTTCGAATACCGACTACTCCGGTGTCTGTCCGCCGCCCGGCGCGGAGGCGCCCACCTTCACGGCGACGTTCACGGTGGGCGTCGTGCCGACGGAGGTCGAGTACCGCTGGGTGACGGAGAACGGCGAAGTGTCCGACCCGGGCTGGAAGACCCTCTCGTTCCCCGCGGGCGGCGACAGGACCAAGCAGAACACGGTCCGCGTGACGACGTACGACGAGTCGGGGACGTATCAGAACGAGATCGGCGTGGAGGTCCGCGAGCCGAAGCAGGCGACGTCGAACCGGGTGCCGTTCTCGGTGGCCTGCGAAACGGAGACCCCGACGGACGAGGCCTCCGCTTCCACATCGCCCTAGACGACATCTCCCTAGACGACGGCGACAGCCACAGCGATGACGCCGAACGGCATGGTCAGGCCGCCCCGTTGAGGACCGGCAGATAGCCGCCGGACTGGCCGGCCGCGGTCGGGTGGTAGGACTCGCCGATGTTGAGCAGGTTGAGGCTGTGCAGCCAGGGGCTGCCGGAGCAGATCTCGTGGCCGGTGAAGGTGGGCCGTACGTCGCCGAAGGCGAAGCCGTGGTCGGCGGCCCGCTTGGCGATCGCGCTGTCCAGATAGTCGGCGGCGTTGTTGATGGCGGCCCGTTCCGTCTCGGAGAGGCCTGCCACGCAGCCGCCGTTCAGCTTGTAGAAGCGGGGGTAGCCCAGGACGACCACCTGGGCCGACGGGGCCTTCGCGCTGATCGCCGAGTAGACCGTGTCGAGCTTGCCGGGCAGCGTCGAGTCGACGTACGCCTTCGCCGTGTCGATGCGGGCGAGGCAGGCGCTCGTGGGCTGGAGCACACAGGTCGTCATGACGTCGACGAAGCCGGCGTCGTTGCCGCCGACGGTGATGCTGACGAGCCCGGTGCCGGCGCCGAGCGGGCCCAGCTGGTTCGCCAGAACGTCACCCGTACGAGCGCCCGAGCAAGCCGTGAAGTGGAACGACGAGGGTGAATGCGCGGCCGCCCAGAGGGACGGATACGCCCTCGTGCTGCGCTTGCAGTCGCCGCTGGAACCGATGTAGCCGCCCGCGCCGACGCCGGACGAGTAGGAGTCTCCGAGGGCCACATAGCCGGTGGCGGCGGGTTGTTGGGACGCCTGGGCCGTCGTAGCCCCGGTGAGGGCGAAGGCGGCCGAGAGGAGGAGCGAGGTCACGTATGCCGTAAGTCGGGAACGTCTCATGGAACCTCCCTTTAGCAGGATCTCTGCCTCAACTTTCGTAGCACCGTCCTCAGTTGACAGGAAGTGTCCATGCCAAGACCTTTCAGGACTTACCCCGACCTCCCCGTCGCGTTCACGCCGCGTTCTATTACGTGTTCATGACGGCGCCATGACAAAGCGTCAACCCTCTTGAGCTACGCCTGTAGATCGATCACGCTGCTGTATCAGCCGGTAGCGGAACGCGACGTTCCCGGTCGTGTACGCGATCACGCGCACACCCCCCACACAGTCGTGCGCCCCCACCCCGGCGCACGCTGCCTATGAGGAGGACTCCCTCGTAATGGCACACCTGCGTAGCAAGAAGATCCGGATCGCCGCGATAACCTCCGTGGCCACCGCCGCCCTGCTCGGCGCCGTCACCGCGCTTCCCGCCCAGGCCGCACCGGCCGAGGGCCGGGTTCTCGCGGCGGACTCCCCCACCGCCGTGAAGGGCAGTTACATCGTCACGCTCAAGGACGGCGCGGGCATCAAGGCCGCCTCGGCCAAGGGCAAGAGCCTGGTCACCGGGTACGGCGGCACGGTCAAGAAGACGTTCGGTGCCGCGCTGAACGGCTACACGGCGAACCTCTCCGCGACCGAGGCCAAGAGACTCGCCGCCGACCCTGCGGTGGCCAGGGTCGAGCAGAACCAGACGGTGCACCTCACCGACACCACGCAGTCCAACGCCCCATGGGGCCTGGACCGCGTCGACCAGACGTCACTCCCGCTCTCCGGCACGTACACCTACCCGGACTCGGCGGGCACCGGCGTGACCGCGTACGTCATCGACACCGGCGTGCGCATCACGCACTCGGACATCAGCGGCCGGGCGACGTACGGGTACGACGCCGTGGACGGCGACACCACGGCCTCGGACGGCAACGGTCACGGCACGCATGTGGCCACCACCATCGCGGGCTCGACGTACGGTGTCGCCAAGAAGGCGAAGATCGTGGCGGTCCGCGTGCTCGACAACGCGGGCTCCGGCACCACCGCGGGCGTCATCGCGGGCATCGACTGGGTGACCGCGAACCACAGCGGGCCCTCGGTCGCCAACATGTCGCTCGGCGGCGGCGCCTCGACCACGCTGGACAGCGCCGTGTCGCGGTCCATCACGAGCGGCGTGACCTACGCGATCGCGGCGGGCAACAGCAGCGCCAACGCCTCGTCGTACTCCCCCGCCCGGGTCGCCGCGGCGATCACGGTCGGCGCCACCACCAACACGGACGCCAAGGCCAGCTACTCCAACTTCGGCTCCGTGCTCGACATCTTCGCCCCCGGCTCGTCGATCACGGCGGGCTGGTACACCAGCGACACCGCGACGAACACCATCTCCGGTACGTCGATGGCCACGCCGCACGTCGCGGGCGCGGCCGCCGTCTACCTCGCGGGCCACACCTCGGCCACTCCGGCCCAGGTCTCCACGGCCCTGGTGAACGGCGCCGTCACCGGCAAGGTCACCAGCCCGGGCACCGGCTCGCCGAACCGGCTCCTGAAGATCGTCCCGTAACACCGGACGGCTCGACCCGTTCAACCCGCTTGATCTGAACGCCCGTTCCTCGGAGGCTGCCGGCGGCGCCTCCGGGGAACGTGTGCGTGGTGCGTGTGCGTGGTGCGGCGGAAAATGCGTGTGAACGTCTTCCGCATCTTGACTGCTCCCGGCCCGCTGCGCCACATTGAAGCCCGGCATCCGGCGCGTCGGGGGGCAAAGTCGCCAATGCAGACCTTAGGTAGCAAGCCATCTCCATCAGAGCCATCCTCACCAGACCCGTCTTCATCGGGCGGTGACAAGCGGCCGCGGCAGGATCCGGGGAGGGATCTGCTGACGCTGCTTGCGGGCGCCGCCGTGGCGATCGCGGGGGTCGGTGCGGTACTCGCGCTCGCCGACCTGGACTCACCTCTGCGCGCGCCGTTCACGCTCTTCTTCCTGCTCGCCGCGCCGGGCGCCGCGGTTGCGGCGGCTTTGCGCGGACTGGAACCGTTCGGCCGTGTAGTGGCGTCTTTGTCGGCAGCAGTAGCGGTCAACCTCCTGGTCGCCCAGGGCATGCTCGCGGTGCACCGGTGGTCGGCCCGTGGCGGAATCGCGGCCGTGGCCGCGCTCAGCTCCCTCATTCTCCTGCTGGTCCTGGTACGGCGGCTGCGCGGCCGTACGGTGAGAAGACGGGCTTCCTGACGTGAATATCAGCGTGTACCGCCCCGGCGAACTGACCTCCGCCGACCGGACGGCGTGGACCGCTCTTCAGTCCAAGGCGCATCTGCACGGCTCGCCCGAGCTCGCGAACCCCTTCCTGTCACCGGAGTTCACGCTCGCCGTGGGACGCTGCCGGCGCGGCGTGCGGATCGCCGTCGCCAGGGAGGACGGCGAACCCGCGGCGTTCTTCCCGTTCCAGAAGTCCACCACCGGCGTCGGCCGGGCCATCGGCCTCGGCGTCTCGGACTGCCAGGGCGTGGTCCACCGGCCCGGCTTCACCTGGGACGCGCGGGAGCTGCTACGGGCCTGCGGGCTCTCGGTGTGGGAGTTCGACCACCTGGCGGAAGGCCAGGCGCCGTTCGAGGCGGGCACCTCCGGCACCTTCCCTTCCCCGGTCATGGACGTCGACCAGGGATACGAGGTGTATCTGGGCCAACTGCGCGCCCAGTCACCGAAGTTCACCAAGACGACGCTCGCCAAGGGACGCAAGCTCGGCCGCGACCACGGCGAGGTGCGCTATGTGCACGACGAGCGTGATCCCCAGGCGCTGCGCACGCTGATGGCGTGGAAGTCGGCGCAGTACCGCAGGACCGGCCGCAACGACCGCTTCGCGCACGACTGGATCACCCGGCTGGTGCACCAGCTCTTCCACACCCGTTCCGAGTCGTCCGCCGGAATCCTGTCGGTGCTCTACGCCGACGACAAGCCGGTCGCCGCGCACTTCGGACTGCGCTCCGAGCGCATCCTGGCGTGCTGGTTTCCCGCCTACGACCCGGCGTTCTCGAAGTACTCCCCCGGCCTTGTCCTGCATTTGCGCATGGCCGAGGCGGCCGCCGCCGACGGCATCGCCTATTTGGACCTGGGCCGGGGCCAGAAGGAATACAAGGACTCCCTCAAGACACGCGAACTCGCCGTGTCCGAAGGGTGGGTCACGCGCCGCCATCCGGTGGCGCTCGGACACCGGGCGCGACGCGCCCCGGTCCGGGCTCTGCGGAACGCGGTGCTGGCACGGCCGGAGTTGTTCGAGCCGGCCGACAAAATGCTCAAACGGATGGGCAAAATCCGTTCGGGCAGTCAGGTAACGGTCAAAACAACAAAAATGTGAGACCACGTTCCAGGTCTTGCCATAGGGGCTCAATCATCAATAACGTCGTACATCCACCCGCATCGGACCATCAGTGCACATGCGATCTAGGGGAGGGCTCAAGATCGCGACGACGGCCCGGCGCGGGGCGCGGTAGGGGGGTGCCGTGCTCGGTGACCACACCTGTGCCGAGTCGTGCCGCGAGACCGACTGTGCCAGTCGGCCAGCTTTGCCAACTCGCCCGGCATGCACGGAGATCCATTCCGGCATGCCGTAAGTGAGAAACCCCCCTTTCGAACCGGACAAAGAGCCGGACCGCCCAGGGGCGGGCGGTCCACCGGACGAGAGGGATCAGACTCATGAGTTCTATTCTGCGACCGGCGGTTTCGGGACAAGATCCATTCACAGCCAGCGAGTACCGACCGGTCTCCTCTCACCTGGCCATAGCGCCACCGGTGAGCATCGTGATTCCCGCCATGAATGAGGCGGAGAATCTTCCCTACGTCTTCAAGACATTGCCCGGCTGGATCCACGAAGTGGTTCTCGTCGACGGCAATTCCACCGACAACACCGTCGAAGTCGCCCGTGAGCTGTGGCCGGACGTCAGGGTCGTCGAGCAACGCGGAAAGGGTAAGGGCGACGCCCTGATCACCGGTTTCGCGGCGTGCACCGGCGACATCATCGTCATGGTCGACGCGGACGGCTCGGCCGACGGCAACGAGATCGTCAGTTACGTCTCCGCGCTGGTCTCCGGCGCGGACTTCGCCAAGGGGTCGCGGTTCGCCAACGGCGGCGGCACGGACGACATGACGCCGATCCGCAAGCTCGGCAACTGGGCGCTGTGCACGATCGTCAACCGCAAGTTCGGCGCCCGCTACACCGACCTCTGCTACGGCTACAACGCCTTCTGGCGGCACTGCCTCGACAAGATCGACCTCGACTGCACCGGTTTCGAGGTGGAGACCCTGATGAACATCCGGGTGGTCAAGGCAGGGCTCAAGGTCCAGGAGATCCCGAGCCACGAATACCTGCGGATCCACGGCACGAGCAATCTGCGAGCCGTGCGGGACGGGCTCCGGGTGCTCAAGGTGATCCTCAGGGAGCGCTCCAACCGGCGCTCACTGCGTCGTCAGCACGCCGTGGCGCTCAACTCCGCCCGAGGAGAGGTGTCTTGAGAACTCCGGACATCTCCGTGGTGATCTGCGTCTACACCGAGGACCGCTGGGAGGACATCCTGGCGGCGGTCGACTCGGTGCGGGCGCAGTCCCGGCCCGCCCTGGAGACGCTCCTGGTCGTGGATCACAACCAGGCGCTCCTGGACCGGCTTTCGAAGGAGTACAAGGAACCCTCGGAGGTGCGGGTGCTCGCCAACGCGGGCCCTCGCGGCCTCTCCGCGGGCCGCAACACCGGCATCGCCGCCTCGTACGGCGACGTCATCGCCTTCCTCGACGACGACGCGGTGGCCGAGCGCGACTGGCTGCACCACTTCGCCGAGGGGTACGAGGATCCGCGGGTGATGGCGGTGGGCGGCCGTACGGTGCCGATCTGGGCGTCGGGCCGCCGGCCGGCCTGGTTCCCCGAGGAGTTCGACTGGGTGGTGGGCTGCACGTACAAGGGTCTGCCGCCCGGCCGTGTCCAGGTGCGCAACGTGCTCGGCGGCAACGCCTCGTTCCGGCGCACGGCCTTCGACGCGGCGGGCGGTTTCGCGACCGGTATCGGCCGCGACGGCGACAAGCGGCCGCTGGGCTGCGAGGAGACGGAGCTGTGCATCCGCCTCACGCACGCCAGGCCGGACGCGATCCTGCTGATCGACGACCGCGCGGTGATCCACCACCGGGTGCCCGAGGTGCGCGAGCACTTCGCGTACTTCCGCACGCGTACGTACGCCGAAGGTCTGTCGAAGGCCCTGGTCGCCCGAAGTGTCGGAGCGGACAAGGGACTTGAGTCCGAGCGCCGCTACACCACGCGCGTGCTGCCCGCCGGGGTCGCGCGCGGACTGCGCGACGCGGTGCTCGCCCGCCCGGGCGGCGCGGGCCGGGCGGGCAGCATCGTCGCCGGAGTGCTGGCGGCGGCCGGCGGGTACGTTGTCGGGAGCGTCCGGGCACGCAGGGGCGGAGCTGTGTTCTCAGCGGCCCCGGTGGTCCCGGTCACGGAGATCGAGGACGGCCCCGGACGTGAGGGGGCGGCAGCATGAGGACCATGCGGACCATGGGGACAGGGCCTTCGCCGATCGCGGTACGCCGCGGGACGGCCTCGCGCGCACGCCCCGGGTACACGCACGCGCGCGAGGGGGGCGAAGCCGTATGAACGCGCCGGTGCCGATCTTCATGTACCACTCGATCGCCGAGGCGCCGAACGAGGCGACGCGCGCACTGTCCGTCGCGCCCGAGGCGTTCGCCGAGCAGATGACGCTGCTCGGCGACCTGGGATGTACGCCGATCAGCACGGCCGAGCTCGCCAGGAGTTGGCGATCCGGTGGCCCGCTGCCCAGGCGGCCCGTGCTGGTCACCTTCGACGACGGCTACGAAGGCGTGCACCGGCACGCGCTGCCCGTGCTCGCCAAGCACGGCTTCGCGGCCACGCTGTTCGTCTCGACGGGCTGGCTGCGCGGCGCGTACGACACCGGCGGCGCCCTGGACGAGATGCTCGACTGGGACCAGGTGCGCGAACTCGCGGACGCGGACGTCGAGATCGGCGGGCACAGCCATACGCATCCCCAGCTGGACCAGCTGACCGACGACGCGCTGCGGTTCGAGGTGCTGCGCTGCAAGGAGATCGTCGCCGACGAACTGGGGACGCGGCCGGTGTCGTTCGCGTACCCGTACGGCTACTCCAGCCGCCGGGTGCGCCAGATGGTGCGCGAGGCGGGCTTCGGGCAGTCGCTCGCCGTCGGCAACAGCCTCGCGCGGCGCCGCCAGGGACCGTACGCGCTGCGGCGCGTCACCGTGCGCCGCTCCACCGGGATCGACGAGTTCGAGCAACTCGCCGAGGGCCGCGCGATCGCCCGGATCTTCGCCAGGGACCGTGCCCTCACCAAGGGGTACGCCATGGTCCGCAGAGCACGACAGGCTCGCCGGAAGGCCATCCGTTCCCGTGTCTGACACGACCACAGCCCAGGCCGACACGGCCACGCCCGAAGCGCCCGAGCGGCCCGGGCGCCGGCTCCGCCTGCCCGGCCTCGGCGGCAGGTCCTCCGGAGGCAGCCCGCTGTTCCGGAACGCCTACGCCCTGATGCTCAACACCGGGATCTCCGCCGTGCTCGGGCTCGGCTTCTGGCTGGCCGCGGCCCGCTACTACTCCGAGGACGCGGTCGGCCAGGGCTCCGCCGCGATCGCCGCGATGAAGCTCCTCGCGGGCCTCACCGCGGTGACACTGACGGGCGCCCTCGCCCGCTTCATCCCGGTCGCGGGGCGCGGCACCGGGCGGCTCATCTTCCGTACGTACGCGGGCAGTTCGGTGGTCGTGGCGCTGGCCGCGGTCGTCTTCCTGCTGACCCTGGACCTGTGGGGGTCCTCCTACCGCTTCCTGCACGGCCCGCTCAACGGCCTCGGTTTCATCCTGGCCGTCGTCGCCTGGTCGCTGCTGACGCTCCAGGACGGGGTGCTGACCGGGCTGCGGAGCGCGCTGTGGGTGCCGGTCGGCAACACCGTGTTCTCGGCGGTGAAGCTGGTGCTGCTCGTGGTGTTCGCCGCGGCGATCCCCACGACGGGTGTCTTCGTGTCGTGGGTCGCCGCCATCGCGGTGTCCGTGCTGCCGCTGGGCTGGCTGGTGTTCCGGCGCCTGGTGCCCCGGCACACCAAGGCGACCGAGGACCAGGCGGAGCCGCCCACGACGAGGGAGATCGGGCGGTTCCTGGCGGGCGACTACACCGGATCGCTGTTCTCGCTCGCCGTGGTGTACCTGGTCCCGGTGATCGTGGCCGCGCAGGTCAGTTCCGCCGACAACGCCTACTTCTACATCGCGATCACCATCGGCGGCACCGTCAACCTGCTCGCCATCAACATGGGGGCGTCGCTCACCGTCGAGAGCTCGCACGACCCGGCGCGGCTCGCCGCGAACACCCGGGCCGCGCTGCTCCGGATGACGCGGATCATGCTGCCGGTGGCCGGGGTGCTGTTCTTCGGGGCGCCGCTCGTGCTCGGCGTGTTCGGCCAGGGGTACGCGGACGCGGCGACCCCGCTGCTGCGCTGGTTCGCGGTCGGCGGCGTGCTGCGGGTCGTGATGGAGACGTACTTCGCGGTGCTGCGCGCCCAGAGCCGGACCGCCGGACTCGCCTGGCTGCAGGGCCTGTTGTGCCTGCTGGTACTCGGGCTGACGCTGATCCTGCTGCCCCGGATGGGCCTGGTCGGCGCGGGTATCGCGGAGGTCGCCAGTCTCGCGGTGATCGTGGCGGTGGCCGCGCCCAGGCTGTACCGGATCATCCGGACCGCGCCGGCCGCCGCGTCCTCGGACACCGCGGACGCCGCCGCACCCGACGGGGACCTGGCGGACCTGGGCACCCGCGAGGCGCCGGCGTCGAAGCAGGGCGAGCCGAAGAAGGGACGCGGCCCGGCCTGGGCGCAGAAGCTCGACTCGGACACGCTGGCGCTCGGCGTACAGCTCGACTTCGACCACATGGAGCGGCGGCCGGACGTACGGCCGGGACCTGGGACGCCGCCCACCGGGACGCCGTCGGTCAAGCGGCCGAACGTACGGCACGGGCCCCGACCCGACCACCGCCCGACCTGGGCACTCAAGACACCCCTCCAACTGCCCGCCCCACGCGTGGAGGTGGGCCTGCCCGTCGAGGAGCGGGAACCCGGCTCGGAGACCTCCCTCGCACCTGCCGAGGCCGGGGTGGACGCCCCGTTCGAGCCACGCGTGGGCGGAACCTCGAAGGCGGCGGGCGCACGCGAGGGGAGCGCGTCCCGGCCCGTACGCGCGGGGAGCACATCGGAGCTCGCCAGTGAGGCGGATGCGCCTCCCGGCCCCGCCGGACCACCGGCGTCCTGGCGGGAGCGGCTGCGGCCGACCCGGCCGGGTGTGCTGCTCGGCTCTCTCCTGACGGCCGCGCTCATCCTGTACTGGGTGCCCGCGTCCGCCCTCGACGAGCGCGATCTCGACCGGATGGGCGGGCTCGGCCTGATCTCCGTCCTGCCGACACCCACGCTGGTCGGGGCCGCGCTGCTGGTCACGGTGTTCGCCTCGCTGCTCTGGCGCGCCCGTGAGCACCGGGCCCTGCTCATGGTCACGCTGCTGGCCACCGTGGTCTCGCTGCACGCGCTGCCCGCGGTGATCGAGACCGAACCGCGGTTCGCGACGGCCTGGCAGCACCTGGGGTTCATCGACTACATCGACCGGACCGGGTCCGCCGTGCCCGACCTGGACGCGCGCTGGAGCTGGCCCGGCTTCTTCGCGGCGGCCGCGTTCGTCGCACAGGCCGGCGGCGTCAGCGACTTCACCGAGGTCATCCGCTGGTGGCCGCTGACCATGCAACTCCTCTATCTGGCCCCGCTGTTCCTGCTCGTACGCCATATGCGCGCGAGCTGGCGGGCCAAGTGGACCGGCATCTGGATCTTCGTGCTCAGCGGCTGGGTCGGCCAGGACTACTTCTCACCGCAGGGCTTCACCTACCTCCTCTATCTCGTCTTCGTGGCGATCCTGCTCGTCTGGTTCCGGGCACCGCGCGTGCTGTGGACCAAGGCGCGGCCCGGCGAGCTGGAGGTCGAGCCGACCGACCGGCGGCAACGGGCCGTGCTGCTGATGGTGCTCATCGGGCTGTTCATGGTGACCGTGCCGGCCCACCAGCTCACGCCGTTCGTGATGCTGGGCGTTCTCACCATCCTCGTCCTGGTCGGCCGCTCCGAACTGCGCGGACTGCCCATCCTGTTCGGCGTCCTGGTCGCGGTCTGGGTGGGCTTCCTCGCCGAGCCGTACTGGTCGGGGCACTTCGACGAGCTGTTCGGCGGGGTCGGCGGCGTGGGCGGCAACGTCTCGTCGTCGGTCTCCGGCCGGATCGAGGGCGGCAGTTCGACCCACAAACTCGTCCTCTACGCGCGCGTGGCGCTGGCCGGCGGTGTGATGGCGCTGGCCTGCTGGGGCTGGTTGCGACGACGCGACCACAAGTACCGCGAACGGTCGCTGCTCGTCCTCACCTTCGTCCCGTTCCTCGGCTTCGGCATGCAGTCGTACGGCGGCGAGATGGCGCTGCGCGTCTTCATGTTCGCCCTGCCCGGAGCGGCCCTGCTCGCCGCACTCGCGCTCTTCCCGCGCACCGGCGTCACCGCGAAGGAACGCGACCGCGACCGGGTGAGCCTCGCCCCGCTCGCCGCCCTGATGGCCGGCCTCGTCCTGATGGGCGGCTTCCTGGTGGCCCGCTGGGGCAACGAGCCGTTCGAGCGGATCCGGCCGGGCGAGGTCGCGGCCATGGAGTACGTCTACGCGCACGACAAGCCGACCGCACGGCTGCTGTGGCTGAGCGACGACACGGTGAACACCGTGACGCCCTCGATGCCGTGGGGCGCCCGGGACATGGAGAAGGTGGAGTACGTGCCGACGCTGGCGCCCACCGACCCGGTCCTGGTGTCCGGCCTGGTCAAGTCGCTCAAGGACGCGGGCCCGAACTCGTACCTCATGATCAACCGCAGCCAGGTGGTCTATCTCCAGATGGACGTGGGCTACTCGAAGACCTGGGAGCCCCGGCTCATCCGCAACCTCGACAACCGGGAGGAACTGCGCAAGGTCTTCGTCAACGAGGACGTCACCATGTACACGCTGCGCAAACAGCCCGAGGGCGAGATCGCGAAGGCCGACCCCGGGCCGATCGGACCCCAGGTGACCTGGACCCCCTGGTCGGTCGTCGGGGCACTGGCGGCGATCGCACTGATCGTCCTGCTCACAGCACGCGAGGTGGTACGGGTGGCCATCCGCCCGAGCGTGCGGCAACTCCGCTGGCTGCAGAGCAGCTTCTGGTTCTCCCTACCACTGCTGGCGGTGCTGCTGGCCTCACTGATCCAACGGTTCCTGACGATGGCTTGAGGCGGGCCCGGGCCCCGTCAGGGGCGCGGCCCGTCAGGGGCGCGGGGAACTGCGCGACCAGCCACAACGAACCCGCAGCCAACACCGCGCCCCAACGGAACGCCTATCGACTGAGCCACTTCACCTCGTACGCGTCCAAGTCGAGCCGCTCACCATCAACATCCGCACTGATCCTCCGGTCCAGGGTGTTCACCACGACGACGGCCTCGTCGTCAGCGAGAACCCGCAAATCGGGGGCGGCGTCAGCGGCGACGGACACCCGCTCGTACTCAGTGCCGGGCGGGAACTCCTTCGCGAAGCGGGAGACGAGATCGAGCATCGGCATCGGCTTACCCCCGTCGGCCCGGTCGGTCGTCGTCCACAAACAACCGGCGCACTCGGCGCCCTTCTCCTTCTCCGGATTCCAGTAGAAGGCGGAAGTGGTGCCACCGCGAGCCATCGCGATCAGACCGGACGCCTGGACGGCCACACGCCGCGGCTCGGACCAGTCGTCACGGTCGTCGTCGGCGTCGGCCGGCTCCACGTAGTACTCGGCCCACCACAGCGGCAGTTCACCGGTCCGCTCGCGCACCCAGCGGCTGACGGCCGTGAACTTCTCGGTGGCCGCGAACTCGTCCGGCAGCAGCTCGTCGTCCTTGGTGTAGCTGGACCCGTCGACGACGACGAAGTCCGCGCCCGCCTTGTTCTCGTTCCAGTACTCGAAGGCGTCGAGCACCCGCTGGTCCGCGGTGCCCCAGGCGCCCTTCAGCGTCGGCGAGGCGTCTTCCTTCTGCCGCGGGTCGAGGCTGTCCATCACCAGGTAGGGCCCGCCG
The DNA here is from genome assembly GCF_040654355.1 of Streptomyces sp. NPDC050704. Lineage (NCBI taxonomy): Bacteria > Bacillati > Actinomycetota > Actinomycetes > Kitasatosporales > Streptomycetaceae > Streptomyces > Streptomyces sp. NPDC050704. Next base: position 40,235 of record NZ_JBFAHW010000041.1, read on the forward strand.
ACCTGGATGTCCTCGTCGACCTTCTTGAGCGCCTTGTGGACCAGGTTGTACAGCTCGGTGTAGCCCTCGTAGTCCCAGCGGGCCTCTCCGTTGTTCCAGAAGCCCTTGAACTCGTTCCAGACGATGAAGTGGCGTACGTCCGGATAACGCTTGGCGACGGTCGCGGCGAGCGCCGCGTAGTCCTTGTAGTGGGCGCGGTCCGGGGCCGTCTCCAGAGCCTCCTGGCTCCAGTCGGTGTTGCCGGAACCGGACTTGCCGCCCTTCATCCAGTCCGGCGCGCAGCACAGGGTGACGACCGGCGTGCCGCCCGACTTGCGGACGAAGTCGATACGGCGGTCCATGTCCTCGAAGTCGTAGCGCCCCTTGACCGGCTCGGGGTTGTCCGAGCCCCAGCCCATGATGTGCTGGATCTGCGGGAGCGGCTGCTCGCCCAGGCGTTCCTCGACCCGCTTCGTGGCGGCGCCGGGGCCCTCGTCCGCGCTGAACTGGGTGTGGGTGAAGCCCCAGCCCACCTCCGGTTCCGTCTCCTCCGGAGGAACGGCGGGTGTGCCATACACCTTGTCCCCGTCGGGGGTCGTGCCGGCGTCGCTCCCGCCGTCCCCGGGCAGCGTGTTGAGCAGGGTCAGCACCAGGGCCAGAGCGGCCAGGCCCACGCCGAGCAGAGCGGTGAACCGCCACCGCCGTGCCCCCGAATTCCACCCATGACGTCCCATCAAGGGCAACAGTAACGGCGCCGGTGGGCGGTAGGACAGGTTCCGTACAACGGGGAAACCGGATGCGTCGGGCGCCCGCGTGACGGATCATGTCGGCATGTCTGCCAACCCACACGACGCTCTGCCGATCCGGCTCAACGTCGACGACAGCGACTCACCGTCGGACGTCGTCGACGCGCTGTTCCTCGGCCGCTTCGCGACGGGCGAGCAGCCGCACTCGCACGCGGCGAACATCGACCGCGTACGGTCCGGGGCGACGCTTCTGCCGCCGGGCGCCCGTGTGTTGCGCTCCGCGCGCGACGACGACCGCAGCGCCACGCTCGCCGAGGGGGACGGCTGGACGGTGCTGGTGTCGCGCTGGAACCGGGGTGCCGACGTCACGGTCACCGCGACCAGCGAGGAGCTGGCCGAGAAGGTGCTCGGCCAGGCCACGGACGGCGCGGCCGACGAGCCCGAACCGCAGCCGGAGAACGTGACGATGGGGTTCTGGTACGTGTCACCGCGGCGCGGGCCGCACCGCACGACCCGGCAGATCTCGGCGGGCACGTGGGAGGAGGTCCGGCCGAACTACACCGCACCGGTCGCGGACGCCATGGACCAGCTGATGAAGACGGGTCCCGGGGACATCTCGGGCCGGCTCCTGCTGCTCCACGGGCCGCCCGGTACGGGCAAGACCTCCGCGCTGCGCACGCTGGCACGCTCGTGGCAGGACTGGTGCCAGGTGGACTGCGTCCTGGACCCCGAGCGGCTCTTCTCCGACGTCGGCTATCTCATGGACATCGCGATCGGCGAGGAGGACGGCTCGGGGAAGGGCCGCTGGCGGCTGCTCCTGCTGGAGGACTGCGACGAGCTGATCCGCGGCGAGGCCAAGCACACGGCCGGTCAGGCGCTCTCGCGGCTGCTCAATCTCACGGACGGCCTGCTGGGCCAGGGCCGCAACGTGCTGGTGGGCGTGACGACCAACGAGGACCTGGAGCGCCTGCACCCCGCGGTGGTCCGCCCCGGCCGCTGCCTCGCCCGCATCGAGGTCGGCCCGCTGACCCGCCGCGAGTCCACCGCCTGGCTGGGCACCGAGGAGGGCGTGGGCCGCGAGGGGGCGACCCTCGCCGAGCTGTACGCCCTGCGCCGGGGGACGTCACCGACTTCGGTACCGGACCAGCGCGAGGGCGCGGACGCGGGGCTGTACCTGTAACCACCCGGTGCTTCCATGGGGGTATGACCCTGTTCGTCGGAACGTCGGGTTGGCAGTACAAGGACTGGCGCGGCGTCGTGTACCCGGCCGGGGTGCCCGTGCGGCTCTGGCTGGAGGAGTACGCGGCGCGGTTCGCCACGGTCGAGAGCAACAACGCCTTCTACCGGCTGCCGTCGCGGGAGACCTTCGAGGCCTGGCGGGAGCGCACCCCGCCGGACTTCGTCGTCGCCGTCAAGGCGAGCCGCTTCCTGACCCACGTAAAACGGCTGCGGGACCCCGCGGAACCGGTGCACCGGCTGATGAGCCACGCCGCCGGACTCGGCGACCGGCTCGGACCCGTGCTGCTCCAGCTTCCGCCCACGCTGCGTGCCGACCCCGTCCTCCTCGACGACTGCCTCGCCCGTTTCCCGGCCGGCACCCGGGTCGCGGTCGAACCGCGCCACGACTCCTGGTGGACCCCCGCGGTACGCGACGTACTCGCAGCACGGGGCGCCGCGTTGTGCTGGGCCGACGTCCTGGCCCGTCCGGTGACTCCGCTGTGGCGGACGGCCGACTGGGGATATGTGCGCTTCCACGCCGGACGCGCCCGACCGTGGCCGCACTACGGTCGGCGGTCCCTGCTGACCTGGGCACGGCGGATCGCGGACACCTGGGCCGACGGCCACGAGGTGTACGCGTACTTCAACAACGACCCGCACGGCGCGGCGGTCCTGGACGCGACGGAGTTCGCCCGAGCGGCGACGAAGACGGGCCTGACCGTCACCCGCACCCCGCGGACCACGAGGGAACCGAACCCTCAGTCCCCGTAGGCCGCGCGCAGCGCGTCCCGTACCGCGTCGAGCGCCGCCCGCTCGGAGAGGCCGAGGCGGCGGACGCGCTCGGCGTAGGCCTGGGCGGCGGTCGCGGCCTCCCGCTCGGCCGCCGAGCCCGCCGCGGCGACGAACGTTCCGTTGCGCCCCGGGTCTCGATGACCCCGTCCGACTCCAGCGCCCGGTAAGCCTTGGCGACCGTGTTGGCCGCCAGACCGAGTTCGTCGGCCAGCCCCCGCACGGTCGGCAGCCGGTACCCCACCGGCAGCGCCCCGGCCCGCGCCTGCTCGGAAATCTGGGCGCGCACCTGCTCGTAGGGCGCGACCCCTGCCCCGTCATCGATGTCGATCTTCAGCGTCACGCAGTGATTGTCCCGCACCCGTCGGAAAATGAGAGGCACCCGACCACACCCCACGCGTAGCGTGCGACGCCATGACTGTGATCGTTCGCGACTTCCGCGCGGCAGACGCCGAAGGCTTCGCCCACATCCGGCGGCTGGCACTCCCCTTCATGCTCTCCACCCCCGAGTCCGTCGCCTACGACGTCGCACACGCCCATCCCGACGCCCACTTCCAGCCGCTGGTCGCGGAGGAGGACGGCGAACTCCTCGGCACCGCCCAGGTCGGCCTCGCGTACGACAGCCCGCAGCCCGGGCAGGCCTACCTGAACGTGTACGTGCACCCGGACCGCGAGGGCCGCGGCGCGGGCTCGCTGCTGGTGAGGACCGCCGAGGAACGCCTCGCCGCCCTGGGCGCGACGAAGCTCTTCTCCTTCGTCACGGACGAGCCCGCGAACCGCGCCTTCGCCGAGAAGCGCGGCTATCGCGCGAGCCGCTCCGCGCACTTCCTCCGCCTCGACCTGGCGCACGGCACCCTGCCACCGCTCCAGGAGCCGCCGGCGGGCGTCGAACTGCGCACGGCCGCGGACTTCGCGGACGACCCGCGTCCGCTGTTCGACCTGGACGCGGAGACGCTCCTGGACGAACCGAGCGACATAGGGCACGAGTTCACGGACTTCGAGGCATGGCTGCGGGAGACCTGGCACCACCCCCTCCTCAGCCACGAGCTGACCTCGGTCGCGGTCGTCGACGGCCGCCCCGCCGCATTCAGCGCCGCCCGCACGGACGGCGGCACGCGCTACGGGACCGTCATGACGGGTACCGCCCGCGCCCACCGCGGCCGCGGCCTCGCCAAGCTCGCCAAGAACGACTCCCTGCACCGCGCCCGCGCCACCGGCTTCACGGAGGCGTTCACCGGCAACGACTCGGGCAACGGCCCGATGCTCGCGATCAACAAATGGTTCGGCTACGAGATCTGCGCCACGGAGGTACACCATGTCCGCGAACTCGCCTGAGTCCGCGAACCAATCGGCCCGGACGGACCAGGCTGCCCGGACGGACCGGCCGGACCGGATGGACATCACGCTGGTCAAGGCGGGCCGCACGAAGATCCGTTACCCGGCCGAACTGCTCCACGACGACGGCACCCACGTCACCGTCCGCGCACCCTGGGCCGGCGCCGGAGTCCGCGACTTCGGCTTCGTACGCTTCGAACCGGGCGACGTCTTCACCGAGCACTACTGGCGCGACCGCTGGTACGCGGTGAAGGAGGTCCGCGACGGGGACGGCTCGCTGAAGGGCTGGTACTGCGACATCACCCGCCCCGCCGAGGTCTCCGAGGGCGAACTGGTCGTAGAGGATCTCGACCTCGACCTGTGGCGCTCCGCGGACGGCGGGACCGTACTGCGTCTGGACGAGGACGAGTTCGCGGCGAGCGGCCTGGAGACCACCGACCCGGAGGCCGCGTCGGCCGCCCTGGCAGCCCTGGACGGGCTCGAACTCCTCGCCCGCGAGGGCGACTTCGAGGCTCTGCTCACCTAGCCCGCAGTCGCCTGGCCCGCAGTCCCGCACCTCACCGCCCGCCTCGCCCGCGCCGCTCAGGGCAGGGCGATCACCGCGTACCGCTCGTCCTCCACCTGCCGCCCCCACAGCAGCGGGTCGTCCGACAGCCGCTCCACGCGCACGTCCTGCGCGAGGGGCGTGAGCAGCCCGGTCAACCGGTCCGCGGATATGCCGACCGGGCTCACGGTCCCCCACACGCCCTCTATGAGGACGAGCCGTCCGCCGGGCCGGAGGAGCCCGCGCCAGTGCGCGAGGACCCGGCCGGGGTCGGGCAGCGTCCACAGCACATGGCGGACGAGGACGACGTCGAACCGCTGCTCCCCGACGGGCGGGGCGGCCGCGTCACCGACCAGGAACGCCGCGTCACGGCCGGCCAGCTTGGCGCGGGCGAGGTCCACCATGCGGGGCGAGAGGTCGACCCCGGTGACCCGGTGCCGCGCCTCGGACGCGAGGAGTGACAGGCTGCCGGTGCCGCAACCCAGATCGAGCACGTCACAGGGGCGTGGCGGCAGCCAGCCGCGCAGCCTGGCCGCCCAGGCCTCGCGCACGGCGGGGTCCCGCAATCCGTGGTCCGGCTCGTCGTCGAACGTGGCGGACTCGGCGTCCCAGTCGACGCCGGACCGCTCTTCACTGGCCCTGTCACTCGTCATGCGCCCAGCGTGACACCCGCCACTGACAACGGGACTTCAGGCGGACCGGCAAGCCACCGCACCGGGCGACCGCCGGGCCATCACCGAACGGCCGGCAGACGACGGCCGGGTGACCGATGACCGATCCGACAGCGCAAACGTGACAACCGCCACTGACAAGCGGCCCACCGATGAGTCACTCTCCCGGGAACGGTCTACCTCCATGAAAACGTGGAACCCGGTAGACGCAAGGAGGCAGCCATGCGCCGTGTAACCGTGCAGAAGCCCCTGAGGAAGTCGGACTCCCGCCGAGTGCGGGAGGACGCGGACGAGCGCCCCGCCGAGCGTCCGGAGGTCCGAAAGGACATCCAACGCACCTGGTGGCCCGACGGGTGAGCCGGCCGAGCCCGACAGTCCGACAGCCAGTCCCGGAACCAGTCCGAGAACCTCTTGCCCAGCCCCGGGCAGTCATGAGATCCGTCACGGCGCCAGCTGCTTCCGGTAGAGCAGACGGTCGTACTCCCCGTCCACTCGACGCTCCGTGAGTTCGTACCCGTACTTCGGATAGAGCTTCTGGTTCTCCCACATCATCGCGTTCGTGTAGAGCCTCACCTCGGGCAGTCCGAGCGCACGCGCGTGCGCGTCCACGAACGCGAGGAGCCGCCGCCCCACGCCCTGCCCGTGTGCGTCCGGGTGGACGGCGATGCTGTCCAGGAACAGGTGGTCCTCGTACGCCTCGACGACCACGAGCCCGCTCACGGGCTCCCCTGTGACGAACACCCGTCCCGCCGCGATGTCGGCCGCGTGGTCCGCCTCCATGGGCTGCGGCACCACCCCGATGCGCTCGATGTAGTGGTGGTAGGCCGCGTCGGTCACGGCCTTCACGGCGGCTGTGTCGGACGCGACGGCGAGGCGGATCTCCGGGTCGCGCGGGGTGTCTGTCATGGCTGGCACGGTACCCACCTGATGGCAGCGGGCGACTGGTTCGCCGACGCCGTGGGACGAGCGAGGGCCGGCCGACCCTCCGGTCGGCCGACCCTCGGGCTAGGAGAGGCAGGTGGTTGGGGTGGCGTGTGCCGGATCGAGGGCGTTCGTCACCTCGTGGAACGCGATCCGGTTGAAGAGCCCGAGCCCCGCGTGCTCGGAGAGGTCGACCGCGCACAGGTCCTGGACCAGGACGTTGCGTACGTTCGGACCGTCGAGGTACTGCGAGCGGTACGGCGTGACCACCTGGTCGTACTTGGTGGCGATGACCGTGTACTGGACGCCGGGAACGGTGTCGCCGCCGGCGTTGAGTCTGGTCAGGAAGGCGGAGCCGGGCGTCTGGTCGGCGAGGGCCGGGGTGGCCTTGGAGAGCAGGTCGCCCGCACCGGGGAAGTACGGCAGCAGGTTGGCGAGGCCGCCCAGGGTGGTGCCGTGGTTGTTGGGAGCGATACCGACGAGGGCGTTCACCTTGGCGGCCCCGCCGAGGAACTTCAGGTAGTGGCGGGGCATCAGACCGCCCTGCGAGTGGCCCACGAGGTCGGTCTCGGCGGTGCCGGTCGCGGCGAGCACCTTGTCGACGAAGGTCCGCAGCTGCTCTGCCGACTTGTCGATGGGGCCGAGGGCGTGGAAGAGCGGGACGCCGGGCAGTTGGCCGTAGTCGAGGGAGTAGACGCAGTAGTCGCGCTTCACCAGGTAGGGCGCGAGGCCCAGCCAGTTGTCGACGGAGTTCGCGAAGGTGCCGTGGACGAGGACGACGGGACGGGGGTGGGCCGCGGAGGGTTTGCAGGAGTAGTCGTTCCAGCCCCTGCTGGGTGCGGAGCCGGCCTGCGCGGTGGCGGCGGGGACGACGGTGACGGCGGTGGTCAGCAGCAGTGCGGCCAGCGGTCTGAACACACGTTTCCAGGGCAGCATCGGGTGATCTCCTTGCGGCTCAAGGGAGTTGCGACGGCGTACGCCCTGTGATCCGGATCACGAGGATGCTGTTCTTCTGCCAAGTTACGGGCGAGTAGTAAAAGTGTGAAGTTACGCGTCAGTAAAAACTTCCAGTGATAGCCGAGGGAGTCGGGGACACTGACGCGTACTGATGAACCGTCACCAGGCGGGCCTGATGGGACCGTAGGGCGTAATGCGATGCAAACGGTCGCGCAATGCCCGGACCTCACCCTCGCCGAGCAGTTCGACCCATGGCCGCACGGCCTCCGCCGCGGCCTCCTCGGCGGCGCGCGTACAGTCCCAGCCGCGCTCGGTCAGCACGACCAGCCGGGCTCGCGCGTCGTCGGGATGCGGCCGCCGCTCGGCGTATCCCTTGCGGACGATCTCATCGACAAGTTGACTCGCGGCCTGCTTGGTCACGCCCAGATGGGCGGCCAGCTCGGTGACCGTCGCCCCGCCGGGCGCGAGCCGGGCGAACGCGAAGCCGTGCGCGGGCCGCACCCCTTCGAAGCCCCGGGCCACAACACCCTCGTGGATGCGCTGCGTGAGCTCGCCCGCCACGGCGAGCAGGGCGGCGGACAGGGCCATGGCCTCGGAGTTCTGCACGCATGCATTGAACACCCTTGACGAACTGGTCAAGCTACTTGACTATTAGTCCACATGGTCAAGCAGCTTGACCATGTGGCTCCACCCCTTACCGCCCACCCATGCCCGGAGGCAGCCTTGCCCGTCATCCGCTCGTCCGAAGCCGTCGTCCACGAGATCCACGGCGTCCGCTTCGTCTCGTACGCCACTCCCCTCAGCGGGAGCAAGGAACTGTGCGCCTGGCGGGGCGAGATCCCCGCGGGCACGAAGGCCCCCGCACACACCGTCAACCGGGAGGAGATCTTCCACCTCCTCTCCGGCGAACTACTGATCACACTCGACGGCCACACCGACCGAATCACCGCGGGCGACACAGTGATCATCAACCCCGGAGCAACCCTCACCGTCGAAAACCCGACCGAAGCCCCCGCAACCTCCTGGGTCACCACATCCATCGGCCTCCAGGCCAAGCTGACCGACGGCACGACCATCACTCCCCCATGGGCCAACTGACCTGCTGGGGGCACACCCCGTCAGGGGCGCCCCATCAGGGGCGCGGGGCGAGTGCCCCGCAAGGGGCGCGGGGCTGTGTCTATATGCGGCTCCGCCGCGTGGCGCGCCCAGCCCCCACCAACCCGCACTTTCCAATGGACCCGCAGCTCCAATACGGCGCCCCCGCGGAGCGTCACGAGGCCAACACCCCCGGCATGACCGCCCGCGGTCCGAACTTCGCCCGAACCCGGTCCGCCACCTCCTCGATTCGACGCGCCTTTTCATCCACCGGGTCGAAGGTGAGCTGATAGGAAGCCTGCTCGGCAGGGTCCAGACCCTCGGCGCGCAGCACGATGCCGCGAACCCGGGCACGTTGCAGACCAAGCGCCTCGTACATGCGATACGCGGCACCGGTGAGCGCCGAGGAGTGCGCGGTCGGCTCCGGAAGGGTGCGGCTGCGAGTGGTCGTGGACCGGTCGGCGTAGCGCACGGTGAGAGTGAGCGTGCGGCACACCTTCTCCAGGGCGCGCAGCCGGGCGCCCAGCTCCTCGGCGGCCGAGAGCAGGGCACGCCGATGCCGGTCCGGGTCCAACTCGTCGCGCTCGAAGGGCCGTTCGGCGGCGAGAGAGCGCGAGACGGCGTTCGGTACGACCCGGTCGCGGTCGACGCCCCGCGCCTTCTCGTGCAGGTCGCGGCCGGTACGGGCACCGGTGAGCCGTTGCAGGGTGGACAGCGGGGCGGCGGCGACCTTGCCGAGGGTGTCCAGGCCGTACTCGCTCAGGGTGCGGGCGGTGGCGGTGCCGACGCCGGGCAGCGCCCGCACCGGCTGCCGGTCCAGGTACTCCGCGAGGGCGCCGGGCTCCTCGGGCACCACGCGGGTCGTCCCGGGGACGGCTTCCCGCAGCGCCATCCGCGCGAACATCGGCCCCGGGCCGGCCCCGATCGCGCAGTCGACCCCGTGCCACGCGAGCGCCCGTACCCGTATCAGCGAGGCCAGTTCCACGGCGTCCCGGCCGAAGTACCGCTCGGCACTCCGCAGGTCCACCAGTGCGCCGTCGGGTGGCAGCGCTTCGACGACAGGCGTGAACTCCTCCAGCGTTCCGAGGAGGCGGGGCAGGGCGGCCTCGTACATCGGAGGCAGCCGGAAACGTACGCAAAGGATGGTCATCCCGCACTCCCCGGGTTCACCGGACACCTCGAACCGTCTCGCCACCGCATCAGGGGCAGAGCTTTGCCGCCGGGCCCGCCGATGCGGAGGAATCGGACGCGGACGCTTCGTGGCACGCCGCCCACCTCCATCTGCCGGGATAGCTCACCCGCCTCACGAGCAGTATATCGAACTTAATTCGAACACCGCAGTTCTCGTCTTGAATCTGCTCGTCTTGAATCTGCTCGACGGACACGCCGTTCCGTCATGGCATGCCCAGGCGCTGTCGGTAGGACGGGAGCGGGCCGGCGTTCGCCAGGACCGCGGCGCAGGCGGTGTCGGTGGCGCAGTCCTGGCCGGAGCTCCGGGGACCTCCCGCCGTTCGAGCCATTCGGGCATGGCGTCGTCCCAGAAGTTGCCGCGGTTGCTCCCCTTCTGGTCGGGCGGGACCACCCCCATCAGGCCGCTACGACGCCCCGACGTTCGCAGAGAACTGCGGCCGGTCGTCGATGTCACTGAAGGTCAACTCCGGATCGATGAACAAGTTCGGGTTCACCGATCCGACATTCATCAAGACGTTCCGGGTTCTGGACGGCGACGCCTACACCCCCGGATCCGGGCGGGGACCGCTTGGGTCAGTGAACCGGGCTCCAGTGCTCGGCGGCATCCGTCAGCCAGGACCCCTGAGGACGGTCCCAGATCAGGCAGCCCCACACGACGCCGGGCACATCGGAGCTCATCAGGTTCGCAGGCCCTACGTTCAGCGTGCGGTGAACGCTCTCCAGGTAGGCGGCCATCGACGGGTAATCGGGCGTGCCGGCCAGGTTGTCCTCGAACGACCACTGCCCGACACCACGGGCGCCGATGCAGGAGCCCTGCAGTTGAGCGTCCTCGTCGTCCCCCGTGAGCCAGGGAACCACCTCGGCGCCCCAGAAGTCCTTCATCCCAGGCCCGGGAAGGCGCGGCCTCAGCGCCTTGGCCGGCGACAGAAGCAGCCCGTCCGGGAAGAACGCCCCGGAGAAGACCTCGCCCTGCTCGTCGGCCTCGATGTCCTGGTGCTCCACACCACCGCACAGTCGCCACAACTGCCGAAGTTCAGCGGGAAGTTCAAAGCCGAGGCGTTCGCGGAGAAGAGTATCGGCGCGCTCGATCTCAGCCTCGGACGCGGGCGGCAGGAGTGAGGCGTGCGAGAGGGGTGCGTGTTCGGCGAGCCATGCGGTGATGTTCCGCCAGGCCGCCTCGACGCGGGCCGGGTCGGTGTTCTGTTCCACAGGCATGCGGGCAACCGTAGTGCAGGACGATGGACGGGACGACTGCCTCATGGTCGGTGCGGAGGTACCGGTGCGGACCTGGCGAAACCACGGTCCCGGCGCGGCCGAAGGCCCTCACCACCGGACCGACCCGACAGTCACAGCCACCGGCGTGAGCGACATTCGCGCGAGAGGCACTGTGCATGAGGTGCCGTTCGCCTCGACGTATGAGTCCGTCCGCGGCCCGTCGCCGCGGGCAGGAAGAACCCGGCCGGCAGCACGTTCACTTCAGCGTCCGTCTCCGCGACCGACAGCTCAGCCGGCACCTTCGAGACGGTCTCCCGCGTGATCCCCAACCGCGACAGGTCCACTTGAGCAGCCTCCAGCCTGAGCGCCGACTCCGCGGCCTCTGCCCGCAGTTCCCCGACCCGCCGCCGAGCCGCGGCCGCCCGGCCAAGCCACGAACTCGTAGGTGCCACCACCGGAATCGGTCCGGATCAGTGTCCGACGCCCGCGCCGGTACTTCTTCGGCAGCTGGGCCAGGGCGAGTTGGGTCGTGGCGATGTGGTCGATGGCAGTGTTGCTGCCCGCGTTGCCGGGCCGCAGCAGAGCAGTGACCGGCTACCCGCTGCCGTCTCGGCCGTGGTCGACGAAGGCCGTCAGCGGGTGGTGCCCGAACCCCGTATCCCTGTACCCGTAACGCGGGAACCGCACCCGGCCTGGACGGCTGCCTGCTCGATGTCGGCGACAGCGCGTTCCGGCTCGTCGAGGTCCTGGGCGCCGGCGGCAACGGGTCCAATGGTGCGTAGGTGCGCAGGACGCGATGGCCCGCGGTGAGGCCGGCTTCATGTCTCGTGACACACGTATCAGCCCGCGGAACCCGGGCTCTGGTGCCACAACTTCCTTCCGCTCGCGGGCCCTTCGCCCGCCGGGCGCAGATCCGCCCACGGATTCATCTCGTATCCCGTGGGCAGCTGGATTCGACGACCGCCTGCCGAATCTCCGCCCCGGGAACCGTCCTCGGCCCCGCCGTCCCCCTGCGGTTCCGCCAGTCGCAGCGCCACTCCGTCCAGCCCCTCCGCGTCGCGCAGTTCCACCAGGTCGGCGAGGTTCCAGGCGGCCGCCCCGACCACGCTGAGGCTGCGCGGGCCGCGGCGCTGCACCACGCCGCGCACGAGCAGCAGCCAGGAGTGGAAGACGGTGTGCGCGCACGCGTCATGGGAGTCGTCGAAGAAGGCGAGGTCGACCAGGCCCGTGCCGTCGTCCAGGGTGCTGAAGATGACCCGCTTGCCGGAGCGGATCGGCGGCGTCTGGGTGGCGGCCTTGGCGCCCGCGACCAGGACCGTCTCACCGTGCCGCGCCTCGCGCAGTCGGCGCGCCGACACCACGCCCAACTCGTCGAGGAACGCCCGGTGATCGTCCATCAGGTTGCGCGAGGCGTCCATGGAGAGCACGCCCAGTTCGGCGCTGAGCTTCTCCGCGTCGTCGAGGTCGGGCAGCCCGGCGGAGGCGGTGTCCCGGCCGCCGGACAGAGGGAGTTGGGCCCCGCGCGCACTTCGCGCGCCCCGGTGAAGTTCCGTCAGGTGCAGTTGCAGGTCACGGCGGTTGGCGCCGAACGCGTCCAACGCGCCGACCTGCGCGAGTCGTTGGGCGAGAGGCCTGCTCGGCCGGGCCCGCTCCCAGAAGTCGAGCAGCGAGGCGTACGGCTGCCCGTCCGCGACCCGGGCCGCCTCGGCCTCGCTGATGCCGTGCACGTCGGAGAGCGCCAGCCGCAGCCCCCAGGCCTTCCCGGACTGCTTGGACTCCTCGGAACCCCCTGAACCCTCAGAACCCTCAAAACCGGACACCAGTTCGATACAGTGGGCGACCGCGGACCGGTTCACGTCCAACGGCAGGATCGGCACTCCCCGCCGCCGCGCGTCCGCGAGCAGCAGCCGCTTCGGATACATCCCGGGGTCGTGCGTGAGCAGCCCGGCGTAGAAGGCCGCCGGGTGGTGCGCCTTCAGCCACGCCGACTGGTACGTCGGGACGGCGAAGGCGACCGCGTGCGCCTTGCAGAAGCCGTACGACCCGAAGGCCTCGACGATCTCCCAGGTGCGGGTGATCGTCTCCGCGTCGTATCCCCTGGCGGCCGCGTGCTGCGCGAACCAGAGCCGGATCCGCCCCTGCGACTCGGGGTCGGACAGCCCGCGCCGGATCTGGTCCGCCTCGTCGCGCCCGCAGCCGGTCATGATGTCGACGATGTCGATGATCTGCTCGTGGAAGACCACCACCCCGTACGTCTCCTTCAGCGGCCCTTCCAGGTCCCGGTGCGGGTAGCGGACCGGTGCCCGGCCGTGCCGCGCCGCGATGAACGGCCGCACCATGTCGGCCGCGACCGGCCCGGGCCGGAAGAGGGAGATGTCGACGACGAGATCGTGGAAGGTCGCGGGCTGGAGCCTGCCGACCAGGTCCCGCTGCCCCGGCGACTCGATCTGGAAGCAGCCCAACGTCTCGGTGGACCGGATGAGTTGATACGTCGCCGGGTCGCCCGGTGGTACCGCGTCCAGGTCCACGGCGGATCCCGTCGCCCGCTCCACCTCGGCCACCGCGTGCGCCATCGCGGACTGCATCCGCACGCCCAGCACGTCGAGTTTGAGCAGCCCGAGGTCCTCCACGTCGTCCTTGTCGAACTGGGCCATGGGGAATCCCTCGCCGCTGGTCGGCATGACCGGCGTACGGGAGAGAAGTGAGGCGTCCGAGAGCAGGACCCCGCACGGGTGCATGGCGATTCCTCGCGGGAGGGCGTCCAGCGCCTCGACCAGCTCCCACAGCCGCCCGTACTTCGCCCCTTCCCGCTGGAACTCCCTTGCCAGGGAGCGCAGTTCGGGCAGTTCCTCCAGTGCCGCGCGGGCGTCGCGGGCGCGGATGTGTGGGAAGGACTTGGCGATGCGGTCGATGTCGGCCGGGTCCATGGACAGGGCCGCGCCCACGTCCCGTACCGCATGGCGCACCCGGTACGTCTCGGGCATCGCCACGGTCGCGACCCGCTCGGTGCCGAACCGGTCGATGATCGCGCGGTAGACCTCCAGCCGGCGCGCCGACTCCACGTCGATGTCGATGTCGGGCAGGGCCGCGCGGCGCTTGGACAGGAAGCGCTCCATCAGCAGCCCGTGTTCGACGGGGTCGGCGTGCGCGATGCCGAGGAGGTGGTTGACGAGCGAGCCGGCGCCGGAACCGCGCGCGGCGACCCGGATGCCCATCGTCCGTACGTCGTCCACGACTTGAGCGACCGTCAGGAAGTAGGAGGCGAAGTTGTGGTGAGCGATGATGTCCAGTTCCTGGTGCATCCGCTCCCAGTAGGTCCGGGCCTCGGAAGAACGGTCGTAGCCGCGCCGCGCCATCCCCGCCGCCGCCCGCGAGGCCAGTACGCGCTGCGCGGTGCGGCGTCCGGCGCCGACCAGGTGCGGCTCGGGGAAGTGGACGGCGCCCATGCCGAGGTCGTCCTCCGGGTCGACGAGGCACTCCTCGGCCGTGGACCGCGTCTGTTCGAGCAGGCGGTACGCGGTGTCCCGGCGGTAGCCCGCGGCCTCGACGACTCGTTCCGCGGCGCCGAGCATGGCGGCCGCGTCCTTGAGCCAGCTCTCGCCGCTGTTCAGTCCCTTACGGGGATCGACCGGCACGAGCCGGCGGGCGGCGTCCAGGACGTCGGCGACCGGGCCCATGCCGGGGTCGGCGTACCGGACGGCGTTGCTGAGCACCGGCCGCACCCCCTGTTCGGCGGCGAGGCCGACGGTACGGGCGGCCAGTCGCAGAGAACCGGGCCCGGTGCCCGCACGGCCGTGCCAGACCGCTTCGAGGCGCAGGGCGTCGCCGTAGACCTCCCGCCAGAGCGCGAGCAGTTTCGCGGCCCGGTCGGGACGTCCGGCGGCCAGTGCGCGCCCCACGTCGGAGGCGGGGCCGAGCAGCACGGTCAGGCCTTCGGCGTGGTTGTCCGCCCAGGGCAGCAACGGCTGGCCCTCGCCCGCATGCGATGCAGTAACGATTCTGCAGAGGTCGGCCCAGCCCGCCGCGCCATCCCGGGCGAGGAAGGTGACCCGGGGTGTCGACTCATCGATGAAGGCACCGCCCCGCACCGGAGCCCGGCGCCGCTCTCCCCGCACGGGCCCCCCGACCGCGAGCTCCGCACCGAACAGCGGGCGCACCCCCTGGGCGGCGCAGGCCTTGGCGAAGCGGACCGCGCCCGCGAGGGTGTCACGGTCGGTGAGCGCGAGCGCGTCCATGCCCCGCTCGGAGGCGCGCTCGGCGAGGCGTTCCGGATGGGAGGCCCCGTAGCGCAGGGAGAACCCGGAAAAGGTGTGCAGATGCGTGAAGCCCGGCACCGCGCACCTCCACTCTCACACTCTCCAGGGGCCCCCACACCAGCCCTCGAACATTTGTTCCCAACTCCCCCACCCCCACCATAGACCAATTCTCGAACTCCTGTACGACATCCGTTCGGGCCCCTCCCACCTGCGCAAACGCCCGCCGACCCGGACCGTGAGGGCATGGCAGAGACAGCTGGCGCCCCGGTCCGGTCCTTCCTCAACGAGGTGAGGGACGCGGTCACACCGCGGGCCACGCTGCTCGTCCTCGGCGTGCTCGCCCTGCAGCTGCTCTTCATCGCCTCCTACGTGGGGGCGCTGCACCATCCGAAGCCGAAGGACGTCGCGTTCGGAGTGGTCGCGCCGCGGGCCGCGGCCGAGCAGGCGGTGGCCCGGCTGAAGCAACTTCCCGGCGAGCCCCTGGACCCCCGCGCGCTCGCCGACGAGGCGACGGCGCGCAGGCAGATCCTGAACCGCGACATCGACGGCGCCCTGCTCATCGACCCGGCCGGCACCACCGACACCCTGTTGGTCGCCTCCGGCGGCGGCAAGGTCCTCTCCAACACGCTGATCACGCTCATCACCGCCACCGAGAAGGCCGAGCGGCGCACGGTGCGGACCACCGACGTGGTTCCGGCCGCCGCACAGGACGCCAACGGACTCACGCCCTTCTACCTGGTCGTGGGCTGGTGCGTGGGCGGCTACCTCTGCGCGTCGGCACTGGCGGTCAGCTCGGGCGCCCGGCCCGCCAACCCGCGGCGCGCGGTGATCCGGCTCGCCGCCATGGCCCTGGTCGCGACCGCCGGCGGACTCGGCGGCGCGGTCATCGTCGGGCCGGTCCTGGGGGCCCTGCCGGGGAGCACGGCCGCCCTCTGGGGGCTCGGTGCACTGATCACCTTCGCGGTCGGAGCGGCCACGCTCGCGCTCCAGTGCGTCTTCGGGATCATCGGCATCGGGGTGGCCGTGCTGCTGGTGGTGATCGCGGGCAACCCGAGCGCGGGCGGCGCCCTCCCCCCACCGATGCTGCCCCCCTTCTGGCACGCGATCGGCCCCGCCCTGCCCCCGGGCGCGGGCACCTGGGCAACCCGCTCGATCGCCTACTTCAAGGGCAACGACGCCACCGCCTCACTGCTGGTGCTCTCGGCATGGGCGGCCCTGGGAAGTACGGTCACGCTCGTCGCGGGTTCCCTACGGAAAAAAGCCCAGCCCCATCGCCTTTAGGGGCGCGGGGAACTGCGCGCCAAGCCACGACGAACCCGCAGCTTCCCCCCACAACGCGAGAACCCCGCCCCCACCAGATCGGCGGGAACGGGGCTCTCCACGCAACGGAACCGTCAGCCGATCTCAGTACCCGTCGCCGACAGCGCCTCGGTCACCGGCTGGAAGAACGTCTCCCCACCCGAGGAGCAGTCCCCACTACCACCGGACGTGAGTCCGATGGCGTTGCTCCCCGAGAACAGCGACCCGCCACTGTCACCGGGCTCCGCGCAGACGTTCGTCTGGATGAGCCCGTTCACGATGTCACCGCTGCCGTAGTTCACGGTGGCGTCAAGACCGGTGACCGACCCGTCGTGCACCTGGGTCGTGGAACCGCTCCGAACGACCTCCATACCCACGGTGGCCTCCGCCGCGCCCGTGATCTCCTGCGCGGAACCGTCGTAGAGGTTCACCTCGCTCGGGTGGGCCACGTCCGCGGTGTACTTGACCAGGCCGTAGTCGTTGTCGGGGAAGCTGGAGTCCGCGTTCTCCCCGATCACGGTGCCGGACGAGTCCGACCAGCTGGTGATCCCCTCGGTGCAGTGCCCGGCGGTCAGGAAGAACGGCTCCCCGCCCTTGACCACGTTGAAGCCGAGCGAGCAGCGGCCGCCGCCACCGGTGATCGCGTCACCGCCGGCGATGAAGGGCTTGAACTCCCCCTTGGTGGTCTTGAGTTCGGCCTTGGCACCGAGTGCGTCGACGACCTTGGTCAGCTGGGCCATCTTCGCGCCCTTGACCGTACGGTCCGCGGTGACGACGACCTTGTTGGTGGCCGGGTCGGTCGCCCACGAGGTGCCGGGGATGGTCGCGTCCTGCTTCAGCGTCGTACGGGCGGTCTTCAGCTCGGCGAGGGAGTTCTCGACGATTCTGGCCTTGGCGCCGGCCGACTCCACGGCCTCGGCCGCGGCCTTGTCGAGCACGTTCACGACGAGGTTCTCGGCCTTCGCGTCGTAATACGTTCCCGCCGCGTCCGTACCGAGGTCCTTGCCGAGCGTCGAGGCGAGCTTTCCGGCCGCCGTGATCGACAGCGTCCGGGGCTCGGGCGCGGGTGCGCTCTCACTCGCGTTCGCAGTCTGGAAGGTGACTCCCGCGGCGACCAGTGCGGCGATGCCCGCACCTGCCGCGGCGGCCCGCCGCTTGGGTATGCGTCGGTGCTTCAAGTTACGTCCTCCTGTGGGGGGTCGGACGCGGCGGTTATGGGGACCACCGCGACCGGAAGATGTACGGACATGAGCCCGGCTCACAAAAATAGCCGCGTTCATGCCAACGGACGACGACCACTATTCCGAGGTCTGCCGGGAGCACACAAGGTCGACTTCAGGACGCGCACACAGTGATGAACGCGCGCCCCCTGCCGGTTTACGCGCGTTGACTCGCCGCTGTCACACCACGTCGGTCCCCATCGCAAACACTACGGGCGAGTAACTAATGGCAGTCTGTGAGGTCTAGTCCTGTCCGGATTTCGACCCTCCGAAGTCCGGATCCAACGGTGCCTCGACCGGTGGAAGTTGCTCCTGCATCGATTGCTGCCACTGGGCCAACAGCTGCTGCGCCTCGGGCGGCAGCTCCTGCACCAGAGCCGCCGGCGACGTCGGCGACTGCGACCGGTCCGACGAATGCCCCGACTCGGGCAATGACTGCTGCCCCTGTGGAGCCGGCTGCTGGGCCCGCTCCAGGAACCGCAGCAGTTCCACCGGGAACGGCAGCACGAGCGTGGAGTTCTTCTCGGCCGCGACCGCCACCACGGTCTGCAGCAGCCGGAGCTGGAGCGCGGCGGGCTGTTCGGACATCACCCCGGCGGCCTCCGCCAGCTTCTTCGACGCCTGGAGCTCCGCGTCCGCGTTGATGACCCGGGCCCGCCGCTCACGGTCGGCCTCCGCCTGCCGCGCCATCGACCGCTTCATCGTCTCCGGCAGCGACACGTCCTTGATCTCCACGCGGTCGATCTGCACGCCCCAGCCCACCGCCGGACTGTCGATCATCAGCTCCAGGCCCTGGTTGAGCTTCTCCCGGTTCGACAGCAGATCGTCGAGATCGCTCTTGCCGATGATCGAGCGCAGTGACGTCTGGGCCATCTGGGAGACCGCGAAGCGGTAGTCCTCCACCCGCACGACCGCGTCGGCCGCGTCGACCACCTTGAAGTAGATGACGGCGTCCACGCGCACCGTGACGTTGTCCCGGGTGATGCCGTCCTGCGCGGGCACCGGCATCGTCACGATCTGCATGTTGACCTTCTGAAGCCGGTCCACAAAAGGCACGATCATGGTGAATCCCGGTCCGCGCACCTCGGATCGCAGCTTGCCGAGTCGCAGCACCACGCCCCGTTCGTACTGTTTGACCACCCGGGCCGCCGCCATCGCGTACACCGCTCCGGCGGACGCGAGGGTTACTCCCGCCGCTACCAGCTCCTCGACCATTACGACCCCCAGGGTCCGTATCGGGCGCAACAGGTGTGTACTTCGACGGTAACTCCGGCGCGTACACCAAGGGGAGATGGAGGACACAGGTGCCGAGCGGCATACGGATGCGGGACGGGCGGCGGCTGACGTTCGAGGAGTGGGGCGACCGGGACGGCACGCCGGTCGTGCTGCTGCACGGCACGCCGGGGAGCCGGCACGGGGTGGTGCCGGCGGAGCTGATGGCGGCGCGCCCCGGGGTGCGGTTCATCGCGTACGACCGTCCCGGGTACGCGGAGTCGGGCCGGTCTGACCGCAGTCCCGGCCGCCGGGTGGCGCAGGCCGCGCGGGACGTGGCCGCGCTGGCCGACTCGCTCGGCCTCGGCCGGTTCGCGGTGCTGGGCGTCGGGGGCGGCGCCCCGCACGCGCTGGCCTGCGCGGCGCTGCTGCCGACGCGGGTGCGGCGCGCGGCGGTGCTGGCATGTCTCGCGCCGCCCGTCGCCGAGGGGCTCAGCTGGTTCGAGGGGATGGCCCTGTCCAGGGTCGAGGAGTACACCCAGGCGCTGACCGAACCGGTGGACTTCGCGGACCGGCTGGCCTCACGGGCCGCCGAGATCCGCACGGATCCGGCGCGGCTCATCGCGTCGATGCGTGATGGCCTCACCGACTCCGACCGCCGGATCATCTCGGCCCCGGCCGTGAGCGACATGCTGCTGAGCACCTACCGTGAGGCAGTGGGCTCTTCGGCCTACGGCTGGCTCGACGACACCCTGGCACTGCTGAGCCACTGGGGCTTCGACCCGGCCCGGATCACCCGCCCCGTCCTCCTGTGGCACGGCGCCCAGGACACCTTCTCCCCGGTGGCCCACTTCGAATGGCTGGCCGACCACATCCCCCGGGCCCGCCCGGTCCTGAACCCGAAGGCGGGCCACTTCTCAGCCTTGGAGGCCCTCCCGGACGTACTGGCCTGGCTGTGCCCGGCGCCCCTTTAGCCAGGCGCCCCTAAGGAGCGCCCCCTTAGGGGCGCGAGGAACTGCGCGACCAGCCACAACGCACCCGCACCTCGGCACCTCACCTCAGTTCCCCACCCCCAAGGACGAGCCCCCCGCACCGCGAACGCGGTGCGGGGGGCTCACCTGCTGCTGGCTGCAGGCAAATCGTGCGAGTGTCACAGAACGGCGCGCACCGTTCTAGAAGACACGCATCCCATACGCGCTCAGTGCCTCGGTGACAGGCTGGAAGAACGTGGTACCGCCGGAGGTGCAGTTGCCGCTGCCGCCGGAGGTCAGACCGTAGGCGACACCGTTGCTGCCGTAGAGCGGACCGCCGGAGTCGCCGGGCTCGGCGCAGACCGTGGTCTGGATCATGCCGTAGACGATGTCGCCGCTGCCGTAGTTGACGGTCGCGTTCAGGGCGGTGACGCGTCCGGTGCGGGTGCCGGTGGTGGAACCGGTGCGGATGACGTTCGTGCCCACGCTCGGGGTGGCGGCACTGGTGATGTCCACGTTGCCCGCGGTGCCGGACTTGGTGATGCTCGTGTTGGTGTACCGGACGAGACCGTAGTCGTTCGTCGGGAAGCTGGAGCCCGCGGTCGGGCCGAGGACCGTGGTACGCCCGGAGTTGGAGTACCAGGTGCCCGCGCCGTCGGTGCAGTGACCGGCGGTCACGAAGTAGTCGGCTCCCGCGCTGTTCTTGACGTTGAAGCCGAGCGAGCAGCGCCAGCTGGTCGCGTAGATGGCGTCGCCACCCTTGATCAGCTTGCTGAACGTGCCCGGGGTGGACTTGATCTGCAGGGCGCCGGCGTTGGCGCCCGCGGCCTGCTTGATCTTCGCGATCTCCGCCTTGGAGACCGTGCTGTCGACCGTGACCACGACCTTGCCGGTCTTGGCGTCGGTCGCCCAGGCGGTGCCCGGCACATCGGCCTTGAGCACCGAAGAGCTGGCGCTCTTCAGCTGGGACGCGCTGAACGTCGATACGTCGCTAGCGTTCGCGGAAGGGACACTGACTGCGGCCGCGGCCGCGAGTCCGGTGGCCACGGCGATCAGCCGGGTCCGTCTCGCTATGCCACTGCGGGGGGTGGTGCGCTTGGTCCTCACTGTTCGTTCCCTCCAAGGGAAGTCGGGGGCCCGCGTGGGGTCGGGGCCCGTGAGGCGCACGCCAGAGGAAGAGTGTCCGGATTCCGAACACGCCGTGCCCCTGACAAGGCGCTGGGGGGAGTATTCGGCCGCACGACCGACAGGCGCAAGGGCGCCTTTCGGCCGTGCGGCGTTCAACTCAGGTATGTCCCGCGGTAATTGATCTCAACGACGCAGATGTGCGGGTTACGTGCTGATTAGCGGAGCAGATTGCGTTCCCCGGCCGCAATCGCCGCGCCCAGGGTATTCCCGGGCGGCGGAAAAGGGCAGATGAAGTGGTCGGCGAATGCGCACGGCGGCAGCAGGGCCCGGTTGAAGTCGACGGTCGTACGGCCGTCGGCATCGGGCGCCGCGGGCCGCAGGAACCGGAAGCGGTAGCTGCCGTTCCCACTCGTGGCATCGCCGAAAACAGCCCACAGCGAGCCGTCCCCCTGAACCGTCACCTGAAGCGTGAACTCCTGCCCGTCCAGCGTGAAAGCGAGTTCACCGCCGAGCCCGAGTCCGCGCTCACGGCCGTCGGCGTTCGCCACGCGCACGGTCCGGTCCTCCCCGTACGGCGTGAAGAGCCCCGGCACCGACCAGCGCGGATCGTACGAGGTGGCCTCGATGCCCCGGAACACCCGCCGCGCCGGCGAGGCGGGGTCGAAGTCGCGTACGCCCCAGACCCCTTCGCGCACCAGGACCACCAGCCGCCGCCCGCCGTGCCCGACGCGGGCCGCGGCGGCCGGACCGCGGTCGGCGTCGAGCCGGACCTCGCCGGCGAAGGGCTTCCCGTCCACGAGGAGACCGTCGGCCTCCTCGGCCGTCAGCAGGACCGCGCCGGAGCCGTCCACGGACCACCGGCCGGGGATCTCCGGAAGCACTCCCTCCGGATAATCCTCGACCCAGTGCGTGCCGCTGAGCGCGAGCGGCCCGTACGGCGCGGACACCGTCTCGGTGCGGTGCTCGTGCCAGCGCTTCCAGTCCTCGGATGCGTCCGAAGCGCCTGATGCGTCCGCCGTCATGCGATCAACCCTTCCACCGGATCCGGCAACCCGAGGGGAGAGCGCGGCGCCACCCCTGCTGTATTCCGTTGCTGTATTCCGTCCGGAAAGCACCGAGCGGGATGCAGCAACCGCCTCACGGGCAGCAGCAGTCGCACGCGTCGCAGTCACAGTCCCGGCAGCAGCCCTCGCGCTTCTTGCGGGACCACGGGCCCTCGTACTCCTTGGCGCAGCACAGCTTGCAGGTGCAGCACAGCAACCAGAACATCCCGCAGCCCGCCCAGAACCCGCGCCGGCCCCTGGGCGGCTGGGGCGCGGGCCCGCCACCGAAACCGCCGGAGCCACCGCCACCGTGCGACCCGCCGCCTCCGGCGAACGGATTCCCGCTGCCCGCGTACGGGTTCCCCCCGCCGTACGGGTCGTGCGCGCCGTGCTGCGCCGGACCGTGGGGCCCGGACCCGGGCTGCTGCGGCTGCCCGTACGGGCCGGGCTGGTGGGCCGAGCACACCGGTACCGTGCCGAACGCCCGGTCCACCGACCGCCCCAGCTCGTGCACCAGCAGCATGTGCACCAGCTTGGCGTCGGTGAACCGGACCTCGCGCAGCGCGAGCCGGATCCCGTGCAGCGCGCCGTCGGCGAGCCGCCGGGCCTCCAGCAGAGACGTACCGGTGGCCGTCAACGGGTTCCAGGCGCCCGCCGCGGCATCCGCCTCCCTGTCCTCCACGGCGTCCAGGAGGTGGGCGAGCCGGCCGAAGAGCCGGCCGGCCTCGGCGAGCGGCTCGGCGTTGCCCGGCCGCCCGGCGAGAACCGCGGTGTACGCGAAGGCCGTGGCCGTGGCGGTCTCGGTCGGCTCGGTCACCGTGAGCAGCGGAGTTCCGGGCCCCGCGAGCGCCTCGATGCCGATCTGCCGGTCTACGGCGTCGACCAGCACCGCAGTGTCGAAGCCCACGGCGGAACCGCTACGGGCGCCCGCCCTGCTCCAGTTCGTGGCGACCCGGCGGGCCGCGAGCGCCACCGGCCGGCGCGCCAACAGGCCGTCCCCGTCGGCGACGTGGTCGCGCACCTTGGCCGAGGCCAGCACCAGCGAGACGGCGGCGGCGAGCCGTGCGCCCTCGCCCTGCGCGACGGACGCGGTCCGCATTCCGCGCAGCGCGCACGGTCCCGCGGTTCGCCGCAGGCCCGCGGCCTGTTCGGCCTGAGCCTCCGTCAGAACCGAAATCAACAGCCCGTCATAGTTGGTGACGAGCCTGGCGAGCTGGCCGTGATCGCCGCGCAGTGCGAGACAGAGCCCGCACAAATGCGCCATCCACTGCGCCTTCAGACTCTCCGTCAGCCGGTGACTGCACGGCCGGACCATTCCGAACATGACGCTCCCCCGTGGTTTGTACGACGTTGAGCTGCGGCATCGTATCGACCTGGCCGTTCACCCGTACGTCCCAGTCGTCACCCATACGCCGGGAAGAATCATATTTCACTCTCAGTCAGCAGCCGTGTACGGCAAGACCCTTGGGAAACGCGGGCTCTCGACGAATTCGTTCTGCACCAGTACCGTCACGAAACCCCCGCGCGGCGTCTATCCCCTTGGCGCAACATCCGCATCATGGACGACCATGGGGATGCGGAAACAAGAAAGCCCGCTGTGAGAGGAGGCGTCCATGGGATCGGTGCGCAAGGCGAGTGCCTGGCTTGGCCTCGTCGACGACAACGATGACGAGCGTTACTACGACGACGACTACACCGAGGGAACCGCCGAGCCCAGGGATGCCTGGGTCACGGACCCGCGGGTCAAGGTGGCGTCGGAAACGGCCGAGGAGAAGGGCCGCCGGATCGGCACGGTCACCCCGGACACCTTCCGGGACGCCCGTGGCATCGGCGAGCTCTTCCGCGACGGCGTTCCCGTCATCGTGAACCTCACGGCCATGGAGGCGGCCGACGCCAAGCGCGTCGTCGACTTCGCGGCCGGCCTGATCTTCGGCCTGCGCGGCTCGATCGAGCGCGTGTCGAACCGGGTCTTCCTGCTGACCCCCGCCGACACCGAGATCGTCAGCGGGGAGCCCGCGAGCCGTCGCACGGACGGCTTCTTCAATCAAAGCTAGGCAGGGCTGCTCACCGGCCCCGCCTCTCGGCGTCGTTCCAGGCCTGTCGGCCTACCGGAACGCGTCGAGACCGGTGAGCGCCTTGCCCAGTACCAGTTGGTGCATCTCGACCGTGCCTTCGTAGGTCAGCACCGACTCGAGATTCGTGGCGTGCCGCATCACGGGGTATTCGAGCGAGATCCCGTTGGCGCCGAGAATCGTCCGCGCCGTACGGCAGATCTCGATCGCCTCTCGTACGTTGTTGAGCTTGCCGAAACTGATCTGCTCGGGACGGAGCCGTCCCGCGTCCATGCGGCGGCCCAGATGGTGCGCCAGCAGAATCCCCTTGTGCAGTTCGACCGCCATGTCGGCGAGCTTGGCCTGGGTGAGCTGGAATCCCCCGATGGGCCGGCCGAACTGCTCGCGCGTCTTCGCGTACTCGACCGCCGTCTCGAAGCTCGACCGCGCGGCGCCCATCGACCCCCACACGATTCCGTACCGGGCGTGCGACAGACAGCTGAGCGGCCCTTTCAGCCCGGTGACCTCGGGGAGCACGGCGTCGGCCGGCAACCGCACCTCGTCTAGCACGAGTTCACTGGTGACCGAGGCCCGCAGCGACCACTTGTGCTTGATCTCGGGCGCGGAGAAGCCGGAGCTCCCGGTGGGCACGACGAATCCGCGGATCCCGTCGTCGGTCTGCGCCCAGACGACGGCGACCCCGGCGACGGATCCGTTCGTGATCCACATCTTGCGTCCGGTGAGGACCCAGTCCGCGCCGTCCCGCTTGGCGTACGTGCGCATCGCCCCGGGGTCGGACCCGTGGTCGGGCTCGGTGAGCCCGAAGCACCCGATGACCTCACCGGAGGCCATCCGCGGCAGCCACTCCCGCTTCTGCTCCTCGCTCCCGAACCGGTGGATGGCGTACATGGCGAGCGAGCCCTGCACGGACACGAGCGAGCGGATCCCGGAGTCGGCGGCTTCCAGCTCCAGGCAGGCGAGCCCGTACTGCACGGCGGAGGCCCCGGCACACCCGTAGCCGCTGAGCGACATGCCCAGCGCGCCGATGTCGCCCAACTCCCGCGCCAGCTCCCGGATTCCGGGCAGTTCCCCCTTCTCGTACCACTCCGCGACATACGGCAGCACCCGGTCCGCGGCCCAGGCCCGGACGGTGTCCCGGATCGCCAGGTCCTCCGCGCTCAGCAGGTCGTCGATGCCGAGCGGGTCGGCGGGGTCGAAGGGGGGCGGCTTCGGGGGTGCGGACATGGGAGGGCCTCCGGCACACGGGAGCTAGCGAAAACTAGCACTGTTAACTACGGCTCGCGCCTGACGTTACGACGCAGTGTCCCGCACGTCCAGAGACGCCGGGCCGACGGCCGGGCACCCCACCGGCCCGGGCACCGGTCAGCCAGGCACCCCTCAGCCCAGGGACTCCGCACGCACCGGCGCCGAGGCCTCCCGGGGCCCGGGCACGTTCCCGGCCACGCCCGCCGCGGGCGCCTCGCACTCCATGGTCCGAGGCAGCCGCAACGCCATCACGGCTCCGAGCAGCAGCAGCCCCGCGCTGACGAGCAGCGTCACATGCAGGCCCTGCACGAACGAGTCCCGGGCCGCGTGCCGCAAGGCCTCCCCCGGTGCTCCGCCGAGCCGCGCGGCGACCTCGTAGGCCTCGCCCAGGGAATGGCTCGCGGCGGCCGAGTCCGAGGCGGGCACCCCTTGCACGGAGGCGAGGCCGGGCGCGTAGGCCGCGTTCATCACACTCCCGAGGAGCGCGATGCCGATCCCGGCGCCGAGTTGGTACGACGTCTCCCCGATCGCCGCCGCCCCGCCGGCCTGTTCCGGTGGGGCCTCGCTCAGCATCGACTCGTACGCCCCGAAGAGCGTCACCTCAAGGCCGAAGCCGAGCAGCACGAACCCCGTCAGCAGCAGCGGAGCGTTGTCGCGGGTCCCCATGGCCGTCAGCATGACGACCGCGGAGGCGGTGAGGCAGAACCCGAAGCAGACCATGGTCCGCGGTCCGAACCGCTGGAGCAGCTTCGCCCCGACAAGGCCCGCGGCCATGGCGGCGACGGTGAGCGGCACCAGTCGCAGCCCGGTCTCCAGGGGGGAGAGTTTCAGCACGAGCTGGAGATACTGTGCGGCGATCAGTTCGAGCCCCACCAGCGCGAGCATCGCGAGCACGATGCAGCCGACGGACGTGCTGAAGGCGGGCCTGGAGAACATCTTCAGGTCCACCAGCGGCTGCCGGTGCCGCCGCTGCCGCCGTACGAAAGCGACCAGCAGCCCGGCTCCCACGGCCAGCGGCACCGCCGTGAAGACGCTCAGCGGGGCCTCTCCGCCGCCGAGCCGCTTCACGCCGAGGACGACGCCGAAGAGGCCGGCCGCGGCCATCAGCGCGCCGACGACGTCCCACGGTCCCGCCCCGTCGCCGGTCGACTCGGGGAGCAGCAGCCGTCCGACGGGCAGGCTGACGAGCATCAGCGGGATGTTGATGAGGAAGACCGAGCCCCACCAGAAGTGTTCGAGCAGGAAGCCGCCGAGCAGCGGCCCGACGGCCGCGCCCACCGCGGCGACCGCGCTCCAGACACCGATCGCGAGCGCGCGCTCGCGCCGGTCGGGAAAGACCTGCCGCAGGATCGACAGCGTGGCGGGCATGATCATCGCGCCGCCGACGCCGAGCAGGGCACGCGCCGCGATCAGGACCTGCGCGCTGTCGGCGAGGGCCGCGACGGCGGAGGCGACGCCGAAGAGCGCGTATCCGAGGAGGAGGACGCGTCTGCGGCCGACCCGGTCGCCCAGCGTGCCGAAGAGGATCAGCAGCGAGGCGCAGACGAGCGGGTAGATGTCGACGATCCAGAGCAGCTCTATCGCGCCGGGCCTGAGGTCCTCGGTGACGGCGGGCACGGCGACGTGCAGCACGGTGGCGTCGACGGCGACCAACAGCAGGCTGGTGCACAGGACGATGAGGACGACCCAGCGGTTTGCACCGGCCCCGGTCTCCCGACGGCAACGCTCAGCGGCCGTGGTCGTCCCGGACATGTACGTACCTCCCAGATGTTCCCTCGCGTTCGGCGGGACCACAGGGTGGGGACTCCCTGCGGTTGCGGCTCGGGAGGAGCGGTATCCCGGCCCACGCAACAAAGGCGAGTGAGCGGCCAGCGTACGCGAGTTCCCGTCGGGTACAGGTGGCGGACCTCTCACGTTCCGCTTGGAGAGCGTGTGGCATGCGCCACGCTCGCCCTGTGGACAACCACGACCCGTCGGGGTCCCCGGTTCCGGGCGGCGCCCATAATCGAGCCCGTGACCGATCTTGAAGCGCCCGTCGCACCGCCCCGCGCGGACCCCGCCTGGCGCCGCGCCGCGCCCGCCCTCCTCGGGTACGCGGCGGTGCGCGCGCTGGGCCTGGTGGCGCTCGCGGTGTGGAGCGCCGCGCGGGACAAGAGTCCGCACCAGCTGCTCTCGGCCCGCTGGGACTCGCTCTGGTACACCCGGGTCGCGGATTCCGGTTACGGCTACGAGGTGCGCCTCCCGAACGGCGATGTGCACTCGAACCTCGCGTTCTTCCCGCTGCTGCCCTGGCTGGAGCGGGCCGGCGCGGCGGTGACCCCGCTGTCCCACGCGGACGCGGGCCTGCTGGTCAGCGCGGTCGCCTCGGTCGCCGCGGCCTGGGGGATCTTCGCGGTCGCGGACCATGTGTACGGGCGCCGGGCGGGCGTCTGCGCGGTGCTCGTGTGGGCGGTACTGCCTGTCGGCATCGTGCAGTCGATGGCGTACAGCGAGTCGCTGTTCACGGCGCTCGCGGCCTGGTCGCTGTACGCGGTCCTGACCGGCCGCTGGCTGACGGCGGGCCTGCTCGCCTCGCTGGCCGGTCTGACCCGTCCGGTGGGCGCCGCGGTGGTCGCGGCCGTGTGGGTGGCGGCGATCGCCTCGTTCGTACGGGAACAGCGGGACCAACGGGAACACGGCGATGCCGTACCGAAACGGGGTGTTCCGGCACCGGACGGCGCCCCACGGTGGCCGCGCGCCCTGGCGATGCTGCTCGCGCCCCTGGGCGCCGCCGGGTACGTCCTGTGGGTCGGCGAGCACACCGGCAAGGGCCCGCTGGGCTATCTCGACGTCCAGGCGGGCTGGCGCAACGGCTTCGACGGCGGCTACGCCTTCGCCCGCTTCGTCGCCGAAAAGTTCACGTCGTTCCCGTCGGCCCTGGCCGGGCTCGGGCTGATCATCGGGGTCGGCCTGCTGGTCTGGCTGTACGTGGTCTGCGTACGGCAGCGTCAGCCGCTTCCGCTGCTGGTGTACGCGGGGGTCGTCACCGTGCTCGCCCTGTGCGCGTCGAGCTATTTCGGCTCGAAACCCCGCCTTCTGCTGCCCGCCTTCCCCCTCCTGCTGCCCCTCGCCCTGGCCCTGGCGCGGCTGCGAACGTCCAGGTCGGCGTGGGTGCTGGGCGGTGTGGCGGTGGCGTCGGCGGCCTACGGCGCGTTCTGGCTGAACGGCTCCGGTCCGCCGTGATCCGTCCGCGGCCGCCGGTAAGCGGCCGGAGACGAGCACACGTGCAGCCGGTGAACGAATTCATAAGCGCCGCATAACAACTCACCGAAGTGATCAATCGAATTGAAGGAAGAGCGGACGAGGGATTCCATAATCCTTGGAAATAAACCCCCTCCTGAGAGCAATCCCACATCACATCGTCATCACAAAGAGGGCGCTTCGCGGTGGAACACACCTCACTCGCTGTAACGTCGATTGAGTGCGTACCGAACGAAAGCTGACTCGTCTGGACCGGGTCTTCGCCCGGCTGGACCGTGAGCCGGAACGACCGGCCCACCTCGACATGCCCAGGATGAGCCGGCACAGGGTGGCCCTCTTCGCCGCCACGCTCGCCTTCTACGTGGCCATCGTGTGGGCCGTCGTGATCACGTCGTGGCTGGTCCGGTTCGACTGGCAGGTCATGTTCTTCCGGCCCTACCAGCAGTGGCCGGAGATCCACGCCTTCCTCGACTACTACGTGGTGCTGGGCCAGCGCGGCCCCACCGCCGTGATGGTCTGCGCCTGGCTGGGCTGGCGCTCCTGGCGACAGCACACCCTGCGCCCGCTGCTCGTCCTGGGCGCCTCGCTGCTGCTGCTGAACATCACGGTCGGCGCCGCCAAGATCGGCATGGGCCGCCTGGGTCCGCACTACGCCACCACGGTGGGCTCGAACGAGATGTGGCTGGGCGGCGACATATTCCCTTCGGGCCACACCGCCAACGCCGTGGTGACCTGGGGCATCCTCGCCTATCTGGCCTCGACGCCGTGGGCCCGCCGCTGGCTGTCGGCCCTGTCCGCCGTGGTCTCCCTCGGCGTCGGCCTGACCACGGTCTACCTCGGTACGCACTGGCTGAGCGATGTGGTCCTCGGCTGGGCCGCGGGTCTGCTGATCCTGCTCGCGCTGCCCTGGGTCGAGCCACTGATCGCCCGCGCCGAGACCGGCATCTTCGACCTGCGCGACCACTGGCGCGACCGTCTCCGCGGGACGGCACCTGTTCCCGCCCCGGTCCCGGCGAGCGCCCCCGCGACGCTGTCCCCGCTCGGCCCTTCGGTCGACGAGGAGGAGCCGGCGGTACGCGAGCCGGTGGCCGCCTCCCGGCTGCCCAAACCGCCGGGTTACCTGGCCCCGGGACCGCACACCGCCCGCTCGGAGCGCACTCCGGTGACGCCCGTCGGCAGCCGAAGACCTCCGCAGTCGGACCGAGTGACACGTGGCACCACCTCGGCGCGCCCGCTGACGGGCGGCTGAGGACAGCGGGGTCGGTACGCACACCACTCCCCGCATGGCGAAGGCCCCCGGCTCCACGAGCCGGGGGCCTTCGCCATGTATGAGGTCGGGCAGGTCAGCCCTTCCAGCAGCGCGTCACGCGACCGTCGGTGACCTCGAAGTTCAGGCGACCACTCAGGTATTCCATCGTGATGATGGCGCCCGGCGGCAGGGACCGCACCTTGGACCAGCCGCGCTCACGGGCCAGCCGCTCGGCACCGCTCGCCTCCAGTCCGACGTACGCGTCCGGCTGGTCCGAGGGCTCTGCGGGAGGGGTGGGAATCGGTGACATGCCGCCACGTTAGGCGCCGGGATGCGGACGGGGAAGCCCGGACCGGACACCATCCGTCACCGGTCCCTCTCCGGTCACGCTTCTGTCACAGGACAACGACACTCGTTCCGGCCGCCGCGACATCGGCTGCCGGGCGGCGGACCGTCACACGTACGAGCGATTCCGTACGTGTTCCACCCACCTTCGAACGTAATTCGGGACTACCTTGACGTCGGTCCGAATAACCGGCGGAAAGCGCGGCGCCGACCCGGTATCCGTGCCTTTCCATTCCGATTCGGCGGCGTCTCCCGCAAGGTGACACGCCATAGGAAATACACGGTTGCAGCACAGGTTCCGGCACAGAAGCCACGTACGCCCCCTGTCGGAGCGCCGGACGGCGCGAGCATCATGGCGTGAGCTTCGGGAGGCCCAGGGCGCGACGAGCGAGGGGGCAGCGATGGGCACGGACACCGCGCAGGCGGCGGTACGACCCGGACCGGTGAAGCGGCCGGGACGGTTGGTCGTGGACTGGCTGACCACGACCGACCACAAGAAGATCGGCCACCTCTATCTGATCACCTCGTTCGCCTTCTTCCTGGTCGGCGGCCTGATGGCGCTGCTGATGCGGGCCGAGCTGGCCCGGCCCGGCACGCAGCTCATCGACAACAACCAGTTCAACCAGATGTTCACCATGCACGGCACGATCATGCTGCTGCTCTTCGCGACGCCGACCTTCGCCGGTTTCGCGAACGAGATCATGCCGCTGCAGATCGGCGCGCCGGACGTGGCCTTTCCGCGGCTGAACATGCTGTCGTACTGGCTGTTCCTCTTCGGCGGGCTGATCGTGCTGGGCTCGCTGCTGGTGCCCGAGGGCCCGGCCAACTTCGGCTGGTTCGCCTACGCGCCGCTCAACAGCCTGGAACGCTCACCAGGCATCGGCGCCGACATGTGGATCATGGGCCTCGCGCTGGCCGGCTTCGGCACGATCCTCGGCGCGGTGAACTTCCTGACGACGATCATCGGGATGCGCGCGCCCGGCATGACGATGTTCCGGATGCCGATCTTCACCTGGAACACGCTGTTCACGTCGATCCTGATCCTGATGGCGTTCCCGGTGCTCGCCGCGGCGCTTCTGGTCCTGGAGGCGGACCGGCGGTTCGGCTCGCAGGTGTTCGCCTCGGCCAACGGCGGGGCGCTGCTGTGGCAGCACCTGTTCTGGTTCTTCGGACATCCGGAGGTCTACATCATCGCGTTGCCCTTCTTCGGGATCGTCTCGGAGATCCTGCCGGTCTTCAGCCGGAAGCCGATCTTCGGCTATCTGACGCTGGTCGGCGCGACGATGGCGATCACCGGTCTGTCGGTCGTCGTGTGGGCGCACCACATGTTCGCGACGGGGGCGGTGCTGCTGCCGTTCTTCTCCTTCATGTCCTTCCTGATCGCGGTGCCGACGGGCGTGAAGTTCTTCAACTGGACCGGCACGATGATCAAGGGCTCGCTGTCCTTCGAGACGCCCATGCTGTGGTCGGTCGGCTTCCTGGTGTCGTTCCTGTTCGGCGGTCTGACGGGGGTGATCCTGGCCTCGCCGCCGCTGGACTTCCACGTCACGGACACCTACTTCGTGGTGGCGCACTTCCACTACGTGGTGTTCGGCACCGTCGTCTTCGCGACCTTCGCCGGCTTCTACTTCTGGTGGCCGAAGTTCACCGGGAAGATGCTCGACGAACGGCTCGGCAAGATCCACTTCTGGACGCTGTTCGTCGGCTTCCACACCACGTTCCTGGTGCAGCACTGGCTGGGCGCCGAGGGCATGCCGCGCCGGTACGCGGACTATCTGGCCGCCGACGGATTCACGGCCCTCAACACCATCTCGTCGATCGGCGCGTTCCTGCTCGGCATGTCGACGCTGCCGTTCCTCTACAACCTCTGGAAGACGGCCAAGTACGGCGAGAAGGTCGACGCCGACGACCCCTGGGGCTTCGGCCGCTCCCTGGAGTGGGCGACCTCGTGCCCGCCGCCGCGGCACAACTTCGTCACGCTGCCCCGGATCCGCTCCGAGTCCCCGGCGTTCGACCTGCATCATCCGCGGTACGCGGCGGTGACACCGCCCCAGACCCGTTCCGGTCAAGGGACCGACTCAGGCGGTCCCGAGCCGTCCTGATCGCCTCGATGAGCCCGTCGGGTTCGAGCACCTCGAACTCGACGCCCAGCAGCATCACGTGAATGACCATCACGTCGAGGCTCGCGGCCCCGGTGCGCAGGATGCAGGTGTCCGTGCCGCCCGCACGGTCCGCCTCCAGCGTCCCGTCCGAGGGCGAGATGAGCTGCGCCGCCTCCTCCATCGGAGCGAACAGTCTGATGACGGCGTGCTCGGCGTACGCGCGGGTGGAGACGCCCTTGGACACGTAGGCGGCCAGGTCGTCGGCGGGCGGCGGACGGGGCGTGAAGCGCGGCCCGTGCGGCGGCCTGGGCGTGACGCGGTCCACGCGGAACGTGCGCCAGTCGTCGCGGTCGACGTCCCAGGCGACCAGGTACCAGCGGCGCTCGGTGCACACCAGGCGGTGCGGTTCGACCGTGCGGCGGGTCGAGGAGCCCTCGTGGTCGCGGTACTCGAAGCGCAGCCGCTCCGCGTCGCGGCAGGCGGCCGCGAGTTCGGTGAGCACGGCCGGGTCCACGGCGGACGGCTGAGGGCCGCGCAGCATCGGCACGGTGTAGGCGTTGAGGGCGCCGACGCGGCGGCGCAGCCGGTGCGGCAGGACCTGTTCGAGCTTGGTGAGGGCGCGTACGGAGGTCTCGCCGATGCCCTCGATGCCCTGTCCGGCGGCGGTGCGCAGGCCGACGGCCACGGCGACGGCCTCGTCGTCGTCCAGCAGCAGTGGGGGTAGCTCCGCACCTACGCCGAGTTGGTAGCCGCCGCCTGTGCCGGGGCTGGCGTTCACCGGGTAGCCGAGTTCGCGCAGTCGGTCCACGTCGCGGCGGACCGTGCGCGGAGTGACACCGAGG
This sequence comes from Streptomyces sp. NPDC050704, assembly GCF_040654355.1. Taxonomy (NCBI): domain Bacteria; kingdom Bacillati; phylum Actinomycetota; class Actinomycetes; order Kitasatosporales; family Streptomycetaceae; genus Streptomyces; species Streptomyces sp. NPDC050704. Next base: position 73,120 of record NZ_JBFAHW010000041.1, read on the forward strand.
CGCTCCGCCAGGTTGGCGCCGGACCACTCTCGGTGGGCTTGTAGCAGGGAGAGCAGTCGTAGGAGTCTTGCCGAGGTCTCCAACATGCGCGAGAGTCTGCCAGCCTTTGCGGACAACTTTTGTCCGCAAAGGCTGGCAGGGGGTGCGTCTGGTTTGTTCGTCGCGTGCGGGCCGTTCGTGGCTGGTCGCGCCCACGCGGCGGAGCCGCAAATGTCACAGCCCCGCGCCCCTTACGGGGCCGTGGTGACCGTGATCGACAAGTCGTTGTCGCTCGTGTAGTAAGGCCAGGCCACCGCCTTGCCGTGCCCGGTCTCCAGGGTGGCCTTCGGGTAGGTGAAGATCGGCTTCTTGTCGGCTATGTCGTCGAGGAGGCGGGCGATTCGTACCCGCGGGCCGCTCTCCCCCGCCGGGCGGAGCCACAGATCCCAGACGCCCACCGCCAGGCCGGTGTAGTCCACCGTGAGGCGGAACTGTTCCTGGTCCGGGGTGACGTCGGCCTTCAGCACGGTCTCCGGCTCCTCGCGGAGGCGCAGTTCGGCGTACGCGTCCGGCAGCAGCTTCACTCCGTACACCTGGCCGCGGACGCTCAAGTCCTCCTTGCCTATGTGGAGTTCGCCCGCCTCGGCGTGCGGGGCGCGCAGCCAGCTGCGTACGGAGAGGTTGCCGTGCTTGGTCGCGTACGGGATGCGGACCGCGACATGGCCGCGCGCCCCGCTCGGCACGCGGTCGACGAGCGAGCGCAGGTCGTTGAGGCCGGGCGCCACGCGCTGCGACTCGCCGTCGGCGACCTGGGCGTAGACGTCCCAACGGCCCTCGGGCAGTTCGACGGTGCTGGGCAGCGCCGCGCGCAGCCGGCCGTCCGCGGCCGGGGTGAGCGGCAGCCGGACCTCCTCGGCGCGGTCACGGTGCCGGAGTACGAGGTGTGCGTCACCGGTCGCCGCGACCAGACCGGGGTCGGTGATGTCGAAGGTGAGCCCGCCCGCGGAGTCGGCGATGCAGTCGGCGCGCGAGGGCATGTCGGCGTCCTCGTCGGTGTGCGGGGGCGCGGCCCGCGGAGCCAGCGTCATCATGCGGAACGTTCCTTCCCGAGTACGGTCCGTCCGGCATCCCGAACGGCATACGCGCCACCGAGCAGCGCTCCTCGCGTGCGGTGCAGCGAGCCGCGCATCCGGCCGATCTTCGAGTCACCGCCGCGCGAGACGAGGCCGTCGAAGATCGACTCGTGGCGCTCGGCTATCCGGGACGGGTCGAAGCGCTCGGAGTCCTTGAGCGCCGCACCCGCCATCTGGTGCCGCAGTGCGTCGTTGTTGATCAGTTCGAGCAGGCCCTCGGCGATGGCCCCGACATTGCCGACCGGGACGAGACGGCCGTCCACGCCGTTGTCGATGATCTCCCCCGGGCCGTGCGGGCAGTCGGTCGAGACGACCGGCAGGCCGCAGCGCATGGCCTCGACGATCGTCATGCCGAAGGACTCCAGGCTGGAGGTCACGGCGGCGATGGAGCCCTTGGCCCACTCCGGCTCGATGGGGTGGGCGGGACCCATCAGATAGACGTGGTTGTAGAGGCCCAGCTCGTCGATGAGTCTGCGCAGCTTGTCCTTCTGCTTGCCGCCGCCGTAGATCCGCAGGCGCCAGTCCGGGCGCTGGTCACGCACCCGGTCGAAGGCCTTGATCAGCAGGTCGTACCGCTTGACCGGGGCCAGCCGGCCGGCCGCCACGACCCATTTGCCGTTGCCGTCCGCGGGCTCTATACCGGGTGCGGGCACCGGGTTCGGCACGCCCTCGACATGGACGCCGGGCAGCCGCATCTTCTGGCGGTACGCCCTCGCGTCGGCCTCGGTGGTAGTGGTGAGCGCGTCGAGCCGCGGGTAGGCGCCGCGCAGCTCCGTGCGCAGGGCTACCGAGTGGGTGTCGAGCGTGAGGTGCTCCTGGCCGACCCGGGCCGGGCCGCGCCTGGTCTCGCGGGCCAGGTGCACGTTCAGCCCCGGCCGGGTGCCGACCACGACGTCGGCCTCGACCGTGGAGAGGTGTTCGGCGATACGGCGGTCGGTCAGGACGCTGTACTGGCCGTAACGATTCTCTCCGCGCGGGAAGACCCGGGCCGGCGTCCGGTACTCGGGGTCGTCCCCCTCGTACCCCGGACTGTTCTCTCGGATGTCCACGAGGTGCCGCACGCGCACGCGCGGGCCCGGCGCGAAGACCGGCTCGTCACGGTGGCGGAATACCGAGACGATCTCCACGTCGTGCTGCTCGGCCAGGGTGTTGGCCAGGTTGTACGTGGTCCGGATGGTCCCCCCGATCCCATATGCATTGTGTATGAGGAAAGAAATATGCATGCGTCCCCGAATCCCCTGTCTCATCCGCCTACCTCATGGTTAGACATGTCCTCCCGGGTATTGGTTGGGCTCCATCACCATCTTGTTCCCGAACAGTTGCGCCATTGGTAGGCGATATAGGGAACCTTTTCCCCTTGTCGTGCATCAGTGCAGGTAGGGGTATCTGGGAGGTTCCTGCGGGATCGTGCGGGATCAGGGATCGTAAGACAACTGCGGTACGTCGAAACACTCATCGGTCATGTCCCCCTGGCTCACCCAGCCCTCGGCGTCCTCCCAACGGGCCACCGAGACACAGGTGTTGCGGGTCTTCGGAGGGTCCGCCAGGCGCTCGTACCGGACGGGCAGCAGCAGCCCGTCGGCCGTGTACGGCTTCCCCGAGTCCATGAAGCGGTCGACGCACGCACGTGTGACGCCCGTCGGCGCACAGGACCTGGCCGCGTCCGTGAACCACATGGCGGCGGCCCAGCCCTCCAGCTGCCACTGGGAATGGCTCTTCAGGCCCTTGGTCGCGTCCCGGAACTCCCGTACGGCGTCGTGGCCGGTGTCCTCGTAGTTGCGGCTGGCGCCCGTCGCCCACAGGGCGTTGCGGCAGCGCGGGGCGTCCTTGTAGTCCTCGCGGACGGTGGACGTCCAGTTCTGCACGTTGGTGACCTTGGCGATGACCTCGGCGCCGGCGTCGTCCATGGCCTTGCAGAGCTGGGCGTTGCCGTAGCCGTCGATCGCGTCGAAGACCAGGTCGACGTTCCGCTCCTTCAGGTCGGCCGCCACCGCACGGAAGTTGGGCAGCGCGAAGTCGACCTGCTCGGTGACGACCTGGTAGCCCTCGGCCTTCAGGCCCCGGGTGACGAGCCGGGCGTACGCGGCCGACGAGGACTGGTTGTACGAGACGACGGCCGCCGTGCGGGCGCCCTGCTCACGCTTGAAGTAGCGGTAGACCTCGGTGCCGCCGTACAGCTTGCCGTCCCAGCCGGGCTTTCCGTTCCGTGGGGCGAGGCTGCCGTAGATCCCGTAGAGGTGCGGATGGGTGTCGTACGCCGCGCCGATCGGCTGGCCGCCGATGTCGGGCACGCGCGCGCGGGACACCCGGGAGGCGCCCGCGTAGTCGAGGGAGGTGGTGGCGACGAGGGCGACGACCTTGTCCTCGTCGACGAGCCGGTGCACGCACTCGTTGTTGCCGACGCCGCTGCCGCCGTCGTCGCACGTACGGACCTCGACCTTGCGGCCGTCGATGCCACCGCGCTCGTTCAGCCGGTCGAAGTAGGCCTTCGCCCCGTCGCGCGGTCCGGTGAACGTGTCGCCGCCCACCGGGCTGGTGGCGCTGGTGACGATGCCCACGCGAATCGGGTCCGCGCTCCGCTGCGCCGGTGTCCGCTGCGGCCGGCTCTCGAAGTCGCTCTCCGGGAGGCGGCTGCCGCAGGCTGTGCCCAGGAGGAGCAGCAGGCCCGCGGCAGCGCACTCAGCAACCCGGGCCCGGCGACTCATTGCCGCTCAGCCCGACCAACCCGCACAGAGTTTTGACGGAGACCTTCCACACGTCGTCCTGCTCGACGGCCGTGCCCGTGGCGTCGGGCATGACCGTGGCGCCCTTCAGAGTGAGCGTGTACGTGACGTCCGCCTCGGTCGGCGAGGTGAACGCGACCTTGTTGACGGTCGCCTCCACCTGTCCGCCGCGCTCGTCGCCGCTGAAGCTGTCCAGGACCTGGGACATCTTGTCGCCGTCCTCCAGGAGGTCCTGCTTGTCCTTGAGAGGGACGGCGGGGTCGAAGAACTTCTCCCAGTTCTCCTCGATCTCCTTCTCGGCCGCCGCGGAGTCGGCCGGTCCTGTCGCTGTCGGACTTGGCTCGGCGGTCGTGGGCTGCTCCACGGTGGGAGAGGGCGGCGCGGTGTCGTCGCCGCCGCTGTCGTCTCCGCACGCCGTGAGGGCCGCTGCCAGGGCGAGTACCACCGCCGCTGCCAGCCCCCGTCCGTTCCTCCGCCTGAGGTCGCTCCCGAGAACCATCTGGCTCACCACCGGGTGTCGGTCCGGGCCGTGTGCACCCGGTTCTTTCAGGGTCAGCTTCCAGAAGGCATAGTGCAAGACCATTGGTGGACTTGGAAGGCAGCCGGACACGTGACATGGGAGCCGCCATGCGGACTGCTCGACTGCGGACTGTGCACCCCGTCCTGTGGGCCGGGTGGGCCGCGCTCGCCGCGGGGGCGGTGCTGTGCGTCCTCGGCTGGTACGGGATCTCCGGCGAGCGGTTCGCGGAGCGGCAGCTGCCGTATCTCGCGTCCTGCACGGTGCCGGGAGCCGCGCTGATCATCGCGGGAGCGGTCCTGCTCACGCACAGCAGGAACGCCCTCGCCGCGGCTCGCGTAGAGGAGCTGCACGGGCTCCTGGTCGCCGCCGAGCCCGCCGGCGCCGACGAGTCCGGGCAGGCGGCCGCCGCGCCCGTCGCCGTCAGCGGAGACCTGCGGATGGTGCCGGGCGGCACCCTGTGGCACCGAGCGGACTGCCCCCTCGTCACCGGAAAGCCGGAGGCCTTGCCGGTCGACTCCCGCATCCTCGCAAGCGGGGACCTGGCCCCCTGCCCAATCTGCGAACCAACCGAATCGGGTTCCCGACCGTCCACCTCGGGCGACTGGCCGGCTGCCCCGGAAACCCGGTCGTCCGCCCCGGACAGCCAGCCGTCCGCCCCGGGAGACCGGCCGTCCGCCCGGGCCGACCGGTCGCCTGCCTTGGGCAATCGCTCGTCTCCCCGGGGCGATTCATCGTCCGCCCCGGACACTCGCCCGACTGACTCGGGCGACCGACCGGCTGGCGCGAGCGACCGATCGTCCGCCCCGGGAGGCCGAGCGTCCGCCGTTGGCAACCCACCATCCGCCCCGGGAGACCAGCCGCCCGCCCCAGGCAACTCACCGTCCGCGCCGGACAACCAACCGCCCGCCCCAGGAGGCCAATCGTCCGCCCTTGGCAACCCACCATCCGCCCCGGACAACCAATCGTCCGCCTTTGGCAACCAGCCGCCCGCCCCAGGTGACCGGTCCTCCACCCTTGGCAACCCGTCGTCCGACCCGGCCAACCAGCCGTCCGCCCCGGGTGACCCATCGTCCGTCACGGACGACCGACCATCCGCCCCAGGAGGCCGATCGTCCAGCCCGGACCACCGATCGTCCGACCCAGGAGACCGATCGTCCGACCCGGACGACTGATGGCGTCGCTGACGTACGACCTCACGCTTGCCGGACTGTCCGTCGGTAGTGCCGCCGCGCTGACCGGGATCGGGCTGATCGTCACTCACCGGGCGACCGGCGTGCTCAACTTCGCGCACGGCGCGATCGCCATGGTGTGCGCCTACCTGCTGCGGCAGCTCACGGTCGAGTGGGACTGGCCGCTCGCGCCGGCCGCCGCGGTCACGCTGCTCGTGGTGGCCCCGGCCATCGGCATGGCCCTCGAACGCTTCGTCTTCCGCCCCCTGTCCGTCCTCGGCGGCGACCCGGCACAGACGTTGGTCGCGTCCATCGGGGTGTTCGTGCTGCTGGTCGGCGGGGCGGCGCTCGTCTGGGGGTCCGGCGCGCGCTCGGACGCGCCGACGCTCGTCTCGGCGGACCCCTGGGGCCAGCTGGCGGCGGCCCTCGTCCTGGCCGTGGGTGTGGGCGCGGTGACCCGCTGGACACGCTTCGGCCGGGAACTGCGGGCCGTCGTCGACGACCGCTCGCTCGCCGTCCTGGGCGGCATCGACGCGGACCGGGTGGCCGCGGCGGGCTGGGCCTTCGGCTCGTTCACAGCGGGCCTGACAGGGGTGCTGCTGGCTCCCTACGTACGCCTCGACCCGTACGGCCTCCCGCTGCTGGTCATGGAGGTCGTGGCCGTCGCCGTGGCCGCCCGTATGCGCAACCTGCCGGTGGCCGTCGTGGTCGCCCTGGGCATCGGCGTCGCCCAGAGCCAGCTGACCCGCCTGCACCCCTCCGGGTGGGGCGAGCCGCTGCTCCAGGCGGTGGGGGCGAACCTCTTCGTCGTGGCGCTGCTCGTCGCGGCACTCGTACTGCCGGGGATCGGCACACGCGACGCCCTCCCCCGTACGGCGACGGCCCGCGTGGCGACCCCGCCGGGCGCGTGGATCGTGGCGGTGGTGCTGTTCCTGCTGCCACTGGGCTTCGCGGGCTCGGACCTGCACACGTCCGTCCAGGTCCCGGCACTCGGCGTCGTCCTCCTGTCCCTGGTCGTGGTGACGGGCCGCGGCGGCCAGATCTCACTGGGCCAGGCGGCTTACGCGGGTCTCGGCGCCCTCTTCACCGCACTGCTGGCGGCCGGCCGCTTCCCCGGCCTGCCGCAGCTCCCCGAACTGACCGCGCTCGCGGTCGCCGTCCTGCTGGTGGCCCCGCTCGGCCTGCTGACCGGCTGGCCCGCCATCAGCCGCCACGGCCTGGCCCTCGCGCTGGCGACCTTCGCGGTGGGCGTCGGCGTCAGCCGCTTCGTCTTCGCCCAGCCGTACGCCACGGCCGGCCTGACCCTTGGCCGCCCCGCGGGCTTCGAGGGCGACCGCGCGTACTACGTCCTCGAACTGGGCTTGCTGGCAGGCGCGTTGCTGGCCGCGCACGCCCTGCGCCGGGGCCGCACGGGCCGGGCGCTGGCCGCGATGCGCGACCACGAGGCGGGCGCGTCGGCGGCGGGCGTCCGCGTGCCCGCGCTGAAACTGACGGCCTTCGTGGCGGGCGCGGCCCTGGCCGCCCTCGGCGGCGGCATGCTCGGCATGGGCCTGCGCGCCTTCGACCCCGCCGCCTACGACCCCGTCCGCGGCCTCCTCTGGTTCGCCGCGATCGTCGTCCTCGGCGCCGACAGCGTCCTCGGCGCGCTGGCCGCGACGGCGCTCCTGGTGGGCCTGGACGCGGGGACGCGCGGCGGGGTGGCGGCGGCGCTGATCGGACTGCTGGCGGTGCTCGTGGGGCGTTTCCCGGGCGGCCCGTACGAGGCGTTGCGCCTGGCGGCGGGACGCCTGCGGCTGCGCCGGGAAGTGACGCTCACGCCGTTGGGCGCCGGGGTGAGGGGCAGGTTGCGGGCGCCCGGCCCGGCGGGAATCGGCGGCGCGGGCCGACGCGAAGGCCCGGCCGGGAAGCACACCGCCACCGGCGCGAAGGGCAGCCAACCGTCCGCGGCACACGACCGGCCCGGAGCACAGAGCACCGGCCCGGCCGACGACAGCGGCGGCAACGAACCCGGCGCCTCCCGGGCCGCAGACCCCGCCGAACGGTCCGGTGCCGCGGGCCCTCGTACGTCCTCCGCGCCCGCCCGCCCCCGGACACCCCGTACGACGCCCACCACCCGCCACATCCTCCGCGCCCGCGGCCTCCGCGTCGCCTACGACGGCTTCACCGCCCTCGGCGGCGTCGACCTCGACCTCCCCCGGGGCCGGATCACCGCGGTCGTCGGACCCAACGGAGCCGGAAAGAGCACCCTGTTCCACTGTCTCGCCGGGACCGTACGGCCGGACTCCGGGCAGGTCGGGTTCGGGGAGCGGGACATCACCCGGCTGCCCGCCCACGCGCGGACCCGGCTCGGCGTCGCCCGCACCTTCCAACAGCTCGCCGTCTTCCCGACCCTGACCGTGGCCGAGAACGTACAGGTGGGCGCCGAGCAGGGGCGTGTCGTGGACGCGGCTGCCGTGGAGCGGGTGCTCCGGCTGCTCGGGCTCGACGGGGCCGTACGGGCACTGCCGGCGGCCGGACTGCCCACCGGGACCCTGCGACGCGTAGAGCTCGCGCGGGCCCTCGCCGGCAGCCCGCGTGTCCTCTTGCTGGACGAGCCCGCGGCGGGGCTCGACACGGGCGAAGTGGCCGCGCTGGCCCGTGTGCTGCGAGCCCTCGCCGCGGACGGCATGGCCCTGCTCGTCGTCGAGCACGACCTGGACCTCGTGGCCGACCTGGCCGACACCGTGCACGTCATGACGGCGGGCCGGATCGTCGCGTCCGGCCCCGCCGCCCACGTACTCGAAGGATTCGAAGGACTCGAAGGACTCGAAGCACCTCAAGACCTCCCAGCCGCCCAAGGACCTCAAGGACCTCAAGATCCCCAAGGACTCGGAACGGCGGTCGACGGATGAGGGCCCCCGGCACCCCCGGGATCTCCCTGCGCCACGCGCGCGTGCGCTACGGCCCGTTGGAGGCCCTGCACGGCGTGACGCTCCACGCGCCCGCCCCCGGCCTCACCGTCCTGCTCGGCCGCAACGGCTCGGGCCGTACGACGGCACTGCGGGCCCTGGCCGGAACCGTGCCGCTGTCCCGCGGCGCCGTCGTCTGGGACGGCATCGACGTCACCGGGATGCCCGCGTACGAACGGGCCCGCCGCGGCCTGTGCCTCGTCCCGGACCGCCAGGCCGTCTTCGGCTCGCTCACCGTCCGCGAGAACCTCGAACTCGCCGCCCCCGACCATCACTTCGCGCCCGCTCTCGACGCGTATCCCCAGCTGCGGCCGCTGCTCGCCCGAAGAGCGGGGACCCTCTCCGGCGGCGAACAGCGCATGCTCGCCCTCTCCCGCGCCCTCCTGGCACGCGCGCGCGTGGTCCTCGTCGACGAACCCGCGCAGGGCATGTCCCCCACGGTCGCCGCCCGCACGTACGAGCTGCTGAGCGGCCTCGACGCCTGCGTGGTCGTCGCCGAACAGCGCCTGCCGCCCGGCCTGCGCGACCGGCCGGCGATCGTGTACGAACTCCGGCGCGGCTCGGTCGTGTTCAGCGGCGAGGCGGCGGAGGCGGCAGCGGCGGACCCATCAGGACCGGCGGAGCCGCCGGACTCGACGGAGCCGACGGAGCCGACGGGCTCGACGGGACCGACGCGCCCGCCGGGGTCTGCGTGATCAGCCTCCCGGCGGCCGCCCCTTTCGGCAGCCGTAGCATCGTGCCGGGATTCAGCCGGTCCGGATGCTCCCCGACCATCTGCCTGTTGGCCTTGTAGAGGGCCTGCCATCCGCCCTTGATCCGGTACCGGCGGGCCAGCGACGAGAGCGTCTCGCCGGACTTCACCACATGCGTCCGGCCACTGAGCCGGTACCTCTTGGCACAGACGGGCCATGCCTCCCACCCCTGGACGCGCACCACCTCCTCGGCGACCTTGATCTGCTCGGCACGGGTGGCGAGATCGGCGCGGGGTGCATGGGCAGGGCCGCCGAACTCCCGCCAGGTGGGCTGCCAGAACTGCAGCCCTCCGTAGAAGCCGTTCCCGGTGTTCGCGTGCCAGCGGCCACCGCTCTCGCACTCCGCGAGACAGCCCCACGGCCACTGGTCCCCGACGCAGCCGTACGGCACCGGGGCCGCCGCTCCGGGACCGGGCGCCGGAGGCGGTGGCACCGCGGCCGCCGCCACGGGAGCGAGCACGGCCAGGACGACGGAGACGGAGACGGCTGAGACAGCGGAAACGACTGAGGCGATGGCAGCCGCGTGCCGCGTGCGCTTGATCGACATCGGGCCACGCTAGGCAGGCGCGGACGGCGTCCGGCCGAGCCGCACCGGCGGCCGACGGGGGCCCCACCCGGTCGGAGGACCGGGTGGCTGGGCCGTATGCGGTACGTCCCGGTGGCCGGCTCCGGTTTCGCCG
>NZ_JBFAHW010000042.1:0-82416 GCF_040654355.1 Streptomyces sp. NPDC050704
ACCTCGGTGCCGCACTCGGCCCGGATCTGGAACTACTGGCTGGGCGGCAAGGACAACTACCCCGTCGACGAGGAGGCCGGCGACGCGTACACCGCCGTCTTCCCCGGCATCGTCACCATCGCCCGCAGCAGCCGCGCCTTCCTGCGCCGCAACATCACATACCTGGTCTCCGAAGCGGGCATCCGGCAGTTCCTGGACGTCGGCACCGGCCTGCCGACCGCCGACAACACCCATGAGGTGGCCCAGCGGCTCGCCCCCGAGACCCGGATCGTCTACGTCGACAACGACCCGCTGGTCCTCGCGCACGCCCGCACCCTGCTCTACTCCACCCCTCAGGGGGCGACCGCCTATGTCGACGCCAACGTGACGGAACCGGACCGCATCCTGGCGGCCGCCGCCGACACGCTGGACTTCACCCGCCCCACCGCCCTCATCCTCAGCAACATCCTGGGCCACGTCGCCGACCACGACCAGGCACGCTCCATCGTCACCCGCCTGATGGACGCCCTGCCGTCCGGCAGCTACCTCTCCGTCAACGACGGTTCACGGGGCATCGACCCGGTCTTCGAACAGGCCCAGGACGCCTACAACAAAAGCGGGGCCATCCCGTACATCCTGCGCACCGTCGACCAGATCACGGCGTACTTCGACGGCCTGGAGCTCATCGACCCCGGGGTCGTCTCGGTCCCCCTCTGGCGCCCGGACCCCACTGCCCAGGCCCCGCACCCCATCGGGGAACACGGCGCCCTCGCCCGCAAGCCCTGACAGTCGTCACGGCCTGACGGACCAGGACCCGCGTACACGACGGACCGTCATCGCGCAGGCGACGGCGGTCCTGTCGTGCGGCCCGCGCAAACGACCTCTGGTCCAGCCCGCGGGCGGGACGGGGAATCACTGTTCAGCCGGGTCGGTTGGCCCATAGGCAAGGCTGAAACCCGGCTCGGTGCAGCGGCTGCTGAAAGGGCCGCCTTTCACGAGGAGAGTCCGTTGAGCGGTCCCGATCCCAGGTTCATCACGTTCGACATGTACGGAACTCTGACGGACTTCGCCATCGGGCCCGCCGCCAGAGAGGTCATCAAGGATGTAGCTCCGCCTGAGAAACTGGACGCCTTTCTCCACCGGTTCAGCTGCTACCAGCTCGATGAAGTGATGGGCGACTGGCGTCCTTATGACGAGGTCATTGCTCGATCCTTCGAGCGAGCCTGCCACAGCACCGGAGTTGAGTTCCGGCCGGACGATCCCGCCAGGATTTTCGCGGCGATCCCGGAATGGGGGCCTCACCCCGACGTCCCAGAGCCGCTCGCGAAGCTCGCCGAGCACTTCCCTCTCGTCATCATCTCCAACGCCGCGGACAGACACGCCCACCAGAACGTCGCGAAGCTCGGCGCATCGTTCCACGCGGTATACACAGCGGAGATGGCGCGGGCCTACAAGCCAAGGCTGCGTGCGTTCGAGTTCATGTACGAACAGTTGGACTGCCGCCCGGAGGAGACGATGCACGTGTCGTCCAGCCCACGCTACGACCTGCAGTCGGCAACCGACCTCGGCGTGCGGGACACGGTGTATCTCAACAGAGGAACCGAGCCGTCAGCGCCCTTTTACCACGCCTACGAGGTCACGTCCCTCGCCGGGGTGGCAGACATTCTGGGCGTGTCAACTGCCCAGCGCTGAAGCACTGATACAGGGCCGGCACGGCCCCATCATGACGCCGCGGCGCTGCACGCCGCCCGGCCAAGGATGCGATCCCTCCCAGGCGTGACCGCCTCTGCGAGGGCAGACGCTCATCCGGCGCCGGTCCGGCGGGCGGAGTGCGGCTACGAGAACGCGATGGTCCCCGGAGTCGGACACTCCCGCGCCGGACAAGTCCCACGGCGTCCGAGAGGGGCGCGGTCAGTTGCCGACGTAGGCCGCGAGGTGCTCGCCGGTGAGGGTCGAGCGGGCGGCGACGAGGTCGGCGGGTGCACCCTCGAAGACGATCCTGCCTCCGTCGTGGCCGGCGCCGGGACCGAGGTCGATGATCCAGTCGGCGTGCGCCATGACCGCCTGGTGGTGCTCGACGACGATGACCGACTTGCCGGAGTCGACGAGCCGGTCAAGCAGGCCGAGCAGCTGCTCCACGTCGGCGAGGTGCAGACCGGTGGTCGGCTCGTCGAGGATGTAGACGCCTCCCTTGTCGGACATGTGGGTGGCCAGCTTGAGCCGCTGCCGCTCGCCGCCGGACAGCGTGGTGAGCGGCTGGCCGAGGCTGAGGTAGCCGAGCCCGACGTCGGCGAGCCGGTCGAGGATGCGGTGCGCGGCCGGCGTGCGCGCCTCCCCTGCGCCGAAGAACTCCTCGGCCTCCGTCACCGACATCGCGAGCACCTCGCTGATGTCGCGGCCGCCGAAGTGGTACTCCAGCACCGCTGCCTGGAACCGCTTGCCCTCGCAGTCCTCGCAGGGCGCGGCGACACCGGCCATCATCGCCAGGTCGGTGTAGATGACGCCGGCGCCGTTGCAGGTGGGGCAGGCGCCCTCGGAGTTGGCGCTGAACAGTGCCGGCTTCACGCCGTTGGCCGTCGCGAACGCCTTACGGATCGGGTCGAGCAGTCCGGTGTACGTCGCCGGGTTGCTCCGTCGCGAGCCCTTGATGGCCGCCTGGTCGACCGAGACGACGCCCGCTCCGGCGGGGATCGATCCGTGGATCAGCGAGCTCTTGCCGGAGCCGGCGACGCCGGTGACCACGCAGAGCACCCCGAGCGGGATGTCGACGTCGACACCCTGCAGGTTGTGTGTCGTCGCGCCGCGGATCTCCAGCGCGCCGGTGGGCTTCCGTGCCGTCTCCTTGAGGGTGGCCCGGTCGTCGAAATGGCGGCCGGTGACGGTGCCGCTGGCCCGCAGCCCTTCGACGGTCCCCTCGAAGCAGACGGTGCCGCCCGCCGTACCGGCGCCGGGGCCCAGGTCGACGATGTGGTCGGCGATCGCGATCGCCTCCGGCTTGTGCTCCACGACGAGCACCGTGTTGCCCTTGTCCCGCAGCCGCAGCAGCAGGTCGTTCATCCGCTGGATGTCGTGGGGGTGCAGGCCGATGGTGGGCTCGTCGAAGACATACGTCGTGTCGGTGAGCGAGGAGCCGAGATGGCGGATCATCTTGACGCGTTGCGCTTCACCGCCCGACAGCGTGCCCGCCGGCCGTTCGAGCGAGAGGTAGCCGAGGCCGATCTCCACGAACGAGTCGAGCGTCTGCTGCAGCGCGGTGAGCAGTGGTGCCACCGACGGGTCGTCGAGGCCCCGGACCCATTCGGCCAGGTCGCGGATCTCCATCGTGCACGCGTCGGCGATGCTGATCTTCTTGATCTTCGACGAGCGGGCCCCTTCGCTGAGCCGGGTGCCGTCGCACTCGGGACAGGTGGTGAACGTGACCGCCCGCTCCACGAAGGCCCGGATGTGCGGCTGCAGCGCCTCCTTGTCCTTGGACAGGAACGACTTCTGGATCTTGGGGATCAGCCCCTCGTAGGTGAGGTTGACGCCGCTGACCTTGACCTTGACCGGTTCCCCGTAGAGGAAGTCGTGCAACTCCTTCTTGGTGTACTCGCGGATCGGCTTGTCCGGGTCGACGAAGCCGGACTGCGCATAGACCTGCACGGTCCACTGGCTGTCCGACTTCCAGCCGGGGATGGTGAACGCGCCCTCGGCGAGCGACTTCGAGTCGTCGTAGAGCTGGCTGAGGTCGATGTCGGAGACCGCGCCCCGGCCTTCGCAGCGCGTGCACATGCCGCCGGTGCGGTTGAAGGTCGCCTTCTGCGCCTTGGTCTTGTTACCGCGCTCGACGGTGATCGCACCACTCGCCCGGACCGAGGCGGTGTTGAAGGAGTACGCGCTGGGCGGGCCGACGTGCGGCTTGCCGAGCCGGCTGAAGAGGATGCGCAGCATCGCGTTGGCGTCGGTGGCGGTGCCGACCGTGGAGCGCGGGTCGGCACCCATTCGCTGCTGGTCGACGATGATCGCGGTGGTCAGGCCATCGAGGACGTCCACCTCGGGCCGCGCCAGCGTCGGCATGAAGCCCTGCACGAAGGCGCTGTACGTCTCGTTGATCAGCCGCTGCGACTCCGCGGCGATCGTGTTGAACACCAGCGAGCTCTTGCCCGAGCCGGAGACTCCGGTGAACACCGTCAGCCGGCGCTTCGGGAGCTCGATGCTGACATCCTTGAGATTGTTCTCGCGCGCACCGTGCACGCGGATCAGGTCGTGGCTGTCGGCAGCGTGCAGCGCAGGCGACTGCGTGTCCGTTCTCCTGGCCATGCTCATCGTGTCTCCATCCGTTGGGCGGGGCCGCCTTCGCGGTCTCCGCCGGCGTCGCCTGGCTCGATCTAACCAAGCTTCGAGCGGTACGTCCGGTTCTCCTTAGTTACCACCGCCGCGGCAACGGTCCGCTGTCTACGTGGTCGGCGATGTCGGGCGGGATGGCAGGACGTCCATCCGGCTGACGCGGCCGGGATCGCGTCCGGCGCAGAAGCCAAGGCATCCGTACCGCTTCGCCCCGTGGCAGCGCTGGGCCCCGGCCACGCGGCGCGCCCGAGCGACGCATCGGACAGACCGACGACAGTCGCGCACCAGCTCGCGGTCGGACGGCTCACTTCCGCTCCTGGATGCGGATCAGATTGCCCGCGGAATCGCGGATGCCGTACGGCTGCTCGACCGGCTCCTGGACGACCTCGGCGACGACGGCCCGCAGCCGCGCGAAGGTGGCGTCGAGGTCGGCGGTGGCCAGGAGGATACCGGCGCCAGAGACGCGTCCGGATCGTCGTGCGGCAGGAAGCCGGCGTGAATGGTGATGTCCATGGCCATCACGTTAGGTGCGGCTCGGGGGCCGGCGCTTCTCGATTCCTGACCGGTCTGGTCCCTCTGTCAGCAGTGATCTACCCGGACATACGAGGCGGACAGCATCGCGGTCTTCGACAAGCTGATGGCCAAGCACCGGCGGCGGCCTGACGACACTGCACGGTCCCCGCGTCCAAATCGACTCCCATGGCGCGTCGGTCTGAATGACCGCGAATCCCCAGCCGTCCGGCTTCCAGAAGGACGGGCGACCACAGGAGGCAGCAATGCGCAAGCTGACCGTCGGCACTCTGGTGTCCCTCGACGGGATCTTCGGCAACCCCCGCTCATGGGCGTCGCAGTACTTCGACGACGAGGCAGCGGACCGGTCCCTGCAGAAGCTGACCACCGCCGACGCGATGCTCATGGGACGCCACACCTATGAGTACTTCGCGCCGTCCTGGCCCACGCTGACCGGACCGTATCCCGACCGCGTCAACGCCATACAGAAGTACGTATTCTCCTCGACTCTGACCACCGCGGAGTGGAACAACTCGACGATCGTCTCCGACGACCCCGTGCGGGCCGTCAAGGAGTTGAAGCAGCAGGGCGACGGCGACCTGGTCGTCTACGGCTACGGGCAACTCGCCCGGACTCTCCTCCAACACGATCTCGTCGACGAGATCGACTTCTGGGTCCACCCCGTGGTCCTCGGCGACGGGCTCCCGCTGTTCCGGCCGGGGCAGCTCAGGCACCTGCGGCTGGTGTCGGCGCAGCCGTACTCGACCGGAGTCGTGTCGCTTCGCTACGCCACATCCTGAATTCCACCCCGCCGGCCTGTCCAAAAGCACCTCGCTGCCGCGTCGGCTTGATGCACGGCACCAACGGGGTGGCCGACGCGGACCAGAGGGAGCGAGAGCCATGGCGAGCCGGCAGTCGGAAGCGGTCAGGGAGGCCTACCGGGCCTGGACGGCCGAGCTGCATGATCCGGATACGACACGGCGGGAGCCTCGTGAGACCGACGACCACTGGGGCGACCTGACGGCCGAACCCCGTGGAGTCGACTACATCGAGACCGACGCGGGCGGGGTTTCCGCGATGTGGGCGGCCCCGAAGGGGAGCGACCCGGACCGGGTGCTGCTCTGTCTGCACGGTGGCGGGTTCGTGGGCGGTTCGCTCTACACGCACCGCAAGCTGTTCGGCCACCTCGCCAAGGCGACCGGGGTGCGCGCACTGATCGCGACGTATCGGCACACACCGGAGTACCCGTATCCGGCGCAGCTGGAGGACGCGACTGCCGCGTACCGGTGGCTCCTCGGCCAGGGTGTCGCCGCCCACCGGATCGCGGTGGTCGGCGACTCCTCCGGGGGCGGGCTGGCCGTCAGCGCGATGCTGCACGCCCGCGCCACGGGGACGCCGACCGCGGCCGCGCTGCTGCTCATCTCGCCCTGGGTGGACATGGAGGTGGGCGGAGCGTCGTACGAGACCAACAAGGGGACCGACGCCTACTTCCAGCGGGAACTGGTGCGGCAGCTGGCGGACATGTTCCTGGGCGGGGCCGGTCCCAGGGAGCCGCTGGCCAGCCCGTTGCACGCGGACCTCGCGGGGCTGCCACCGGTGTTCATCCAGGCCGGCGGTGACGAGACGCTGCTGGACGACAGCCGTAGCCTGGAGAAACGCGCGCGGGACGCGGGGGTCGAGGTGCGGCTGGACGTCTTCGCCGAGCAACAGCACACCTTCCAGATGGCTGCGGGCCGTGCGCCGGAGGCCGACGATGCCATCGCCCGGTTCGCGGACTGGGTCCGTCCCCGGCTGGGGCTCACCGGAGGAGACCACTGATGCCGCAGTACATGCTGCTGCTGTACGCCCCCGACGCGGACGAGGCCGGGCGTGCCGAACGCTGGGCCGAGATGCCGTTGTGGACGGAGGTGACGGACAGCCTGCGCGAGGCGGGGCTGCTGGTCGCGAACGCGCCGCTGCACGGAGTCGAGACGGCGACGACCGTACGGGTGCGGGGTGACGAGACCGAACTCACCGACGGCCCGTTCGCGGTCACGAAGGAGATCCTGGCCGGCTTCTACATCCTGGAGTGCACAGGGCTCGACGAGGCCCTCACGCATGCCGCGCGGCTGCCCACCGCACGCTACGGATCGGTCGAAGTGCGGCCGATCGCGGGTGCGGGCGAGCTGCCCGCCACCGGTCCGGTCGCGGGTTCGTCGGAGCCGCGCCCGGCGGATACCGACCCGTGACCGGCGTATATCGGCCCGTGACCGGCGGACACGCACCCATGCCCGACGGACACGCAGCCATGCCCGGTACGTCCGGTCGGCCGGCGGAGGCGGACGATCCCGCTGCCGCCGCGGTCGCGCGCGTCTTCCGGGACGAACGGGTCGCCGTCCTTGCGACGTTGATCAGGCACGTCGGCGACATCCAACTCGCCGAGGACGCCGTGCAGGACGCGTTCGCGGCCGCGCTCGGCGCCTGGCGGCAGGACGGCGTCCCGCGCCGCCCCGGAGCGTGGGTCACGGTCGCGGCCCGCAGACGTGCGATCGACCGACTGCGACGGGAGAGCTCCCAGTCCGAACGCACCCGGCGCCTGGCGGAGTTGATCCGCCTGGACCAGGCGGAAGAGGCACCGATGACGCGTGGCGACGACGTGATCCCGGACGACCGGCTGCGCCTGATCTTCACCGCCTGCCATCCCGCACTCGGACTGCAGGCGCGGGTGGCGCTGACGCTGCGCGTCGTCGGAGGACTCACCACGGGCGAGATCGCGCGGGCCTTCCTCGTGGCGGAGCCGACGATGGGCAAACGGATCGTGCGGGCCAAACGCAAGATCGCGACGGCCCGTATCGAGTACCGGGTGCCCGCCGGGTCCGAGCTCCCCGAACGGCTCGGCAGCGTCCTGCGGGTCACGTATCTGATCTTCAACGAGGGGTACGCCGCAAGTGCCGGCGAGGTTCTGGTGCGCGGCACGCTCTGTGCGGAGGCTATCCGCCTCGGACGGCTGCTGTGTGAACTGCTGCCCGACGAACCCGAGGTGTGGGGGCTGCTGGCGTTGATGCTCCTGCACGACGCCCGGCACGCCTCTCGCGTGGGCGACTCGGGCCAATGGGTCGGTCTGGACGACCAGGAACGCTCCGCCTGGGACCGTGACGAGATCGCCGAGGGACTGCTCACCCTCAAGCACGCCCTGCGCCTACGTCGACCGGGCCCGTACCAGCTCCAGGCCGCGATCACCGCTCTGCACCTCCAAGGAGCCGACACCGGCGTGACCGACTGGCAGCAGATCGCGCACCTGTACAGCGTGCTGGCCGGCCTGGACCCCTCGCCCGTGGTCGCACTCAACCACGCCGCCGCCGTGGGCTTCGCCGCCGGTCCCGAACAGGGCCTGGAGATGCTCGCACCCCTGCTCAGCCATCCGGCACTGGCCCGGTACCAGCCGCTGCACGCGACGCACGCCGACCTGCTCAGACGGACAGGCGACGCGGCGGGTGCCGCCGAGGCCTACCGACGGGCGATCGCCCTGACCACCAACGAGGTCGAACGCGCCGAACTCCGCCGCAGGCTGCACAGCCTCTGACCCGAGGCCGAGGCCTGCGACCACCTGCGGCCGTCATGGCACGAGACTGCTGGAGGCAGCACGGCCGGACCGATGAGTTTCGGGTCAGGTGCAGGTCCTTGACGGGGAGAGCAGTTCGACAGTGCCCGCCCGGGGCCTTGAGGAGGACGATCGTGATCATTGTGGCCGGCAAGTTGTACGTCGATTCCGATGCACGTGGTGACTATCTGGCCGGATGCGATCGTGTCGTCGAGCAGGCGCGGGCTGCCGCCGGGTGTCTGGACTTTGTGCTGGCCGCCGACCCGGTCGAGGCGGACCGCGTCAACGTGTACGAGCGGTGGGAGTCGGACGCCGAACTGGCGGCGTTCCGCGGCGCCGGACCCGAGCCGGAACAGGCGGCGGCGATTCGGGATGCGGACGTGAGGAAGTACCGCATCTCCGCCGTTGAGGCGCCGTAGGACGTCAGGGCATGGACGAAGCGCCGGTACCCGCTGTGCGGCCCGGCCCGGCCGCCTCACAGGCCAATCTCTAGGTACGCCTTGCGTCGTACCTAGAGGGCATGCTTCACTCCGCAGGTACGAACAACGTCGTACCTTCCGGGCCTTCGAACCATCGGCGGCCCGCGGCGCCTGAACGTCGAAGGCGTTCCGTCAGTCAGCTGAAGGAAACCAACGTATGAGCACGGACCAGAAGGCCGCCCTCGTCATCGGGGCGAACGGCGTCGTCGGACGCGACATCGTCGAGCATCTGCGCAGCCTCGGCGACTGGGACATCGTCGGCGTCTCCCGGCGGGGCGGCGAGGACAGCGGCCGTCTGCGATACGTCGCCGTCGATCTCCTCGACGCCGACGACGCCCGCGAGAAACTCGGCCCCCTGACGCACATCACCCACATCTTCTACGCCGCCTTCCAGGACCGGCCCAGCTGGGCGGAGCTCGTACCGCCGAACCTGGCGATGCTGGTCAACGCCGTGGACGCGGTCGAGCCCGTCGCACCGCGGCTGCGGCACATCAGCCTGATGCAGGGGTACAAGGTCTACGGCGCACACCTCGGCCCGTTCAAGACCCCGGCTCGGGAGACGGACGCGGGGCACATGCCGCCGGAGTTCAACGTGGACCAGCAGTCGTTCCTCGAAGAGCGGCAGCAGGGTAAGGCCTGGACGTGGTCGGCCATCCGGCCCTCGATGGTGGGCGGGGTCGCCCTCGGCAACCCGATGAATCTCGCCCTGGTGATCGCCGTCTACGCGGCCATCTCGAAAGAACTCGGCCTCCCCCTGCGTTTCCCGGGCAAGCCCGGCGCCTACGACTCCCTGCTGGAGGTGACCGACGCCGACCTGCTCGCGCGGGCCACCGTCTGGGCGGCCACCGACGAACGCGGCGCGCGGCAGGCGTTCAACGTGGCGAACGGCGACCTGTTCCGGTGGAACGAGATGTGGCCCAGGATCGCGGAGTTCTTCGAGATCGAGGTGGCACCGCCGCTGCCGATGTCGCTCACCGACGTGATGGCCGACAAGGAGGCGCTGTGGAACGAGATGGCGCGGAAATACGGTCTCGCCCACTCCTACGAGGAAGTGTCGTGCTGGAACTTCGGCGATTTCGTCTTCGGTCTTGACTACGACATGTTCGGTGACACGTCCAAGCTCCGGCGGGCCGGTTTCCACGAGTACGTCGAGACGGAGCAGATGTTCTTCGACATCTTCACCGAATTCCGCAAGCGGAAGATCATTCCCTAGCCGTTCCCCGCACTCAGCGGCTTTCCGGCTGATCGGCGGCTGGGCTTTCGTGAGCGAGCAGGCCGATCAGACCGGGAAAGCGCTCGTCGAGTTCTTTGCGCCTGAGCTGCACTCCACGGTGGTTGCCGTAGTTCGGGTGCAGGATCAGACCGGCTTCGCGCAGCACGCGGAAGTGGTGTGTGCAGGTCGACTTCGACACAGGCAGTTCGAAGGAGGCGCACGTTCGCTCGGTACCGGTGGGCTCCGCGATGAGCTCGGTCACGACCTTGCGGCGCAGCGGATCGGACAACGCCGCCAGGACGTTGCTCAGGTCCATCTCGTCAACCGCGGGGTGTCCGAACTCGTCGGGCATGAAGCCGTCACCCTCTCTGGCCGCCTGCACATGTGTCCCCGTACGCGAGTCTGCGTCTGCGGACAGGCACGTACAACTGTCATCGTACCTGCGGCGCACAGCGTCGCTTCAGGCCTGAGCAGTGGCCGGTCGTACGACGGTCAGGCCGCACCGGTACGGCTCGTCGAGCTCGCCGTCGGGGAAGCGCCGTGCCAACGCGGTGCGGTTCGCGTCGAGGAGTTCGGCCCGCTCGACGGGGTCCATGACCACGAAGTGCGAGTGGGTGCCGAGGTTGCGGATGTGCTCCTCGACGGTGATGCGGCGTGACCACGTGATCTCGCGGGCAGCCGCCCGGACGGGGAACGGGGCGAACAGTTCGGCCACGGTCGTCGGGAAGCCGCGGGTGAAGGGCGCGAGCCGGTTCTCCTCCGCCGCGACCCAGTCGACGCGGACGTCGGCCTGGTTCCACCACAGGGCCAGCACACCGTGCGGGCGCAGCACGCGCAGCGCCTCGGGGACGGAGCGGGCCGGGTCGGTCCAGTGCCAGGCCTGGGCGTAGGTGATCACGTCGAAACTGCCACCGGCGAAGGGCAGGCGGTTCCCCTCGCCCCGCACCAGCGGAACCTCCGGTGCGGCCCGGCGCAACTCTTCGGCCATACCGGCGCCCGGCTCCAGGGCGACGACGCGGGCGCCGCGCTCACCCAGCAGCCGGGTGGCGATACCGGTGCCGGCCCCGCAGTCCAGCACGTCGGCGCCGGCCAGCGCCAAGCCGGCGAGCTCCTCCATGGCGTCGAAAAGCGCCGCCGGATAGCCCGGGCGGGCGGCGGCGTACTGCGTGGCAACGGCGTCGAAGGAAAGGGCGCGGGATTGGTTCGAGTGGGATGTCATGCCCGGGATCCTTCCCGCGAGCTGGCGGACGTGCCACGCCCTTCGTGAACCGGCCGGTGTGACGGTTGCCGGCGACCGCGCCGCCGTGCGAGTGGCACGGCGAGCCGGGCTCTGCCCGCACACACGGTGGCCGGCCGATCGAGGGGCGGGAGGGTCTGCCCGGTCTCCAAGTTATCTTGCTCGGGCACAGGGCGGTTTCTGGGAACAGTCGTCTCGTCGCCCAACAGGGCGTTGCAGGCAAGGAGTTGAGTATGGGCGCGCAGAACGCGCAGGACACGGCCACGCGGCTGCGGGCGATCTGCGACGAGCTGTCGGACCGTTTCTACGAGCGGGCCGACGCGGTGCGGACGCTGGTGGTCGCGCTGCTGGCCGGGCAGCACTCGTTGGTGCTCGGCCCGCCCGGAACGGCGAAGTCCGAGTTGGCCCGGGAGCTCACGGGCCGGGTCGAGGGGGCGTCCTACTGGGAGATCCTCCTGTCGAAGTTCACCGCGCCGACGAGGATGTTCGGTCCCATCGACGTCGCCGCGCTGGCCCGGGGCGAGTACCGCCAGGTCTACGACGGGCGTGCCACGACCGCGCATGTCGCGTTCATCGACGAGATCTTCAAGTGCTCCACGGCGGCGCTGAACGAGACGTTGGGCTTCCTCAACGAGCGGATCTATCACCCCGAGAGCGGCGGCGAGCCGATCCGCTGCCCTCTGATCGGGGCCATCACGGCGAGCAACGAACTGCCCAGCGGGGAGGACACGGCGGCGATCTACGACCGGCTGCTGGTGCGGATCGAGGTCGGGTACCTGGCAGACCCCTCGAACTTCGCCGCGCTGGTCCGCTCCGCCGTCAGCCGCCCGGCGGCACCGGCACGGACCACCATCGGGCTGGCCGCGTTGCAGCACGCCGTGGCCGAAGCCGTCCCGGCCGTGGACGTCCCCGACGTGATCGTGGATGCGGTGTGCACGCTGCGGGCCGCCCTGCGCCGCAGGGAACTCGTCGCCTCCGACCGCCGCTGGCGGCAGTCGGTGAGCCTGCTCCAGGCGTCCGCGTATCTCGACGGCCGCCCGGCGGTCGCCGAGACCGACCTGTCGGTACTGACTCACGTGTTGTGGGACTCCCCCGCCGAGCGCCCGACCGTCGAGCGCGAGGTGCTGCAACTGGTCAACCCCGACGCCAAGGAAGCGCTCGACCTGGCCGACGCCATGGAGGAGTTGGAGGCCCAACTCGACGCCATGGCCGGGCAGTCCCGCGAGGCGCTGAGCGAGTGGGTCATCAAGAAGGCCCACAATCAGCTGGCTATGGCGGGGAAGCGCCTTGAGAAGCTGCGCGAGGAGGCGGCGGGTGCCGGCCGTTCCACCGCCGCCATCGACCGGGTCACCGGCCGCCAGCGCGCCGTCCGCGCCCGCGTTCTCACCGAGGCCCTCGGTATGGACGCGAGCATGGTGGAGGCCCAGCTCTGAGCACCGGGAGGATCAGGACCATGGGCGAGACACCGAGCACGCTCAATGAGCTGGCGAGCCGGGCCGGGAGGTGGTTGGCGCTGTCCGCCGCGGCTCCCGAGTGGTCCTCGGCGGCCGTGGTCGCGGACCGGTTCGAGCAGATCACGTGGCGCGACACCTTCGAGCAGTCGGCCGGACTGCGCGAGCTGGCCGAGGAGCTGAACGAGCGCTACGACCACACCGCCGACCTCCTGACCGACACGTTCCTGGCCGCCTACAAGGTCAACCCTCGGTTGCGAGAGCGCGCGGAGATGGCCCCCTCCCGGCTGGTCAACCATCAGGTCATCACCTCACTGGTGGAGTCACCGGAGTTCGCCGAGCTGCGCCGGGAGACGGTCGGCGACCCCTACGCCGCCGCCATGGCCGTGCTCGCCCAGGCCGCCGCGCTGCGCCGGATGCTGGAGCGCTCCCGGGATACCCAGGAACAGGCGGAGCAGGCGGAAAGGGACCAGCAGGACGCCGAAGGCGCGGCGACCGCAGTGGGCGAGGCGCTCCGGCAGGCCGTCGACGGGGCCGACGAGGACGGCGCCGTGCCGACCCCGGCCGCCGACGCCGTACAGCGGGCGATCGAGGCCGCCGACACGGCCGGGACCGCCGCGCGGCAGGCCGCCGAGGACGCCGCGCGAACCCTCGCGGCGGCGGCCCCCGGTATCCGTGCCGCCGCGCGGAACGCGGCGGCGAAGGCCGCCGAGGGCGCCCGGGAGGAGGCCGCGCTGATGCGGGCATGGGGTGTTGGTCCCGGCGAGCTGGAACGGATGCCGTTCGACCGGCGCGCCCGGCTCGCCGAGCGGCTGCGTACCAGCCGTCTCGCTCAGTGGGCCGAACTGATCGGCCGTTTCCGGCAGATGGCCGGCGGTGAGCGCGCCCGCAAGGTGGAGAACGCCACCGGAGAGCTGGTCGGCGTCACGCTCGGCAACGATCTCTCCCGCGTCATCCCTTCCGAGCTGGCCAACCTCGGCCTGCCCGAGCTGCGTGCGGTGTTCGCCGCGCGCTACGCCGCCGGGGAACTGATGCTCTACGACAGCCAGGGAGAGCAGACCACCGGCCGGGGCGCCATCATCGCGTGCGTCGACACCTCGCACTCCATGTACGAGGCAGGGCCCGGCGGAGTCACCCGGGAGGCGTGGGCCAAGGCGTGTGCCCTGGCACTGCTGGACCAGGCCCGCCACGCGGGGCGTGACTTCGTCGGCATCCTGTTCTCCGCCGCCGACAAGCTCCAGGTCTTCCGGTTCCCGGCCGACCAGCCGGCCGGCATCGACCGGGTCCTCGAGTTCGCGGAGACCTTCCTCGGCGGCGGCACCAGCTATCAGAGACCGCTGACAGCGGCCGGCGAACTGCTGGAGGAGGAGTTCAACGACGCCGCCCGCATGCGCGGCGACATCGTGATGCTCACCGACGACGACTGCGGCGTCACCGAGGAATGGATGCGCGGCTGGCACGACGCCAAGCACCTGCTGGGCTTCCGTGTCTTCGGCGTGGCCATCGGCGCCCCGCGCGTCGCCGAAGCCGACTCGGTCCTGGACGCCCTGTGCGACAACCTCCGCTCCGTCGAGGACTTCACGGACGTCCACGCCGCCGCCGACCTCTTCCGCGTGATCTGACCCGAGCGGCGGCAGGTGGCCGACCTGGTGGAACGGGAGCGGATGACGGCAAAGGGGCCCGGGCTAAATTCCGTCGCCCAACACCCGGCGGTCATGCCAAGCTGACACCTGACAAAGGGGCGTAGCTCAGCCCGGCCAGAGCAACGGATTCCAAACCCGTACGCCGCAGGTTCGAATCCTGCCGCCCCTGCCAACCATGGACACGCGCCGCGAGAACGCAACTCCAAGAGCTGCTTCTGGCACCGACCCTAACGGCCGGTCCTGGTGTCGAGGCCGCCCACGATCAGCTCGGTCAGTGCAGTGACCGCGTCGTCGGTGGTCGCCCGCTCTCGGTTCAGCTCGGCGGCGATCGTCTCGGCCGCACCCAGCACGCCGACGCAACGCAGCCGAAGGGCTTCGGGTGTGAGACCGGAATGCGGCAGCAGCGCCGCGGCCATCAGGTCCGTGTAGCTGTCGATCAACTCGCGCTGGGCCGCCTCCATTTCCGGATCTCCTTTCAACGCGGCGGAAACAGCGCTGAGTTCCGGCATGTCGGTGGCGCAGGCGAAGTACGCGGTGCTGATGACACGGGCGACCACGTCAGCGGTGGGCGCGGCATCCCGCAACGCCTGCGCGATCGCGTCCCGGTGACGTTCGTCGAGTCGTCGGTAGAGCGCGAGCAGCAGGCCGGGGCGGGTGCCGAAGTGGTCGTACACGATCGGCCTGCTCACCCCGGCCGCCTCCGCGAGGGTGACCAGAGTCAGACCGTCGGCGCCCTGGGTGCGCACGATCGCCACGGCGGTATCGAGCAACTGCTCCCGTCTGGCCTGCCTGGACAGACGGGTCGTTGTGGTGGCCATGGTCCTCCTTTACGTCGCACCGCAGCCTATGCTACAAAACGTAGGTTACAAAATGTAACTTCATGGTCCGTGGACGCGAGAGGAACTCACAGTGGGACAGTCGAACTCGGTACTGATCTTGGGTGGTTCGGGCCAGGCGGGCGCGGGGACCGCCGACCTGCTGCGCCGATGGCACCCGGCGCTGCCGCTGACGATCGCGGGTCGTGACATCGACCGCGCACAGCGGGTGGCCGACAAACTCGGCGCCGCCACTGCCGTGACCATCGATCTGCGGCGCGGCGATCTCGGCCTCCCGGCCGATCACAGCTGTTCGGCGGTGGTCGCCGCGCTGTGGGACGACCACCTGCACGGGCTGCGCTACGCGCAGCACCACAGGGTGCCGTACCTGAGCATCTCCAGCGGCCTGACGGATGTCGCGCTGGAGGTCGTCGCGGGCGCCCAGCGGCCCGGCGCCGCGCCGATCCTGGTGGCCAGCCACTACTGCGCCGGTGTCGGCGTCCTCGCGGCACTGCACTCGGCCCGGGAGTTCGACCGGATCGACACCATCCGCATCAGCACCGTACTGGACGAACTGGACGCCGGCGGGCCCGCGGGAACAGCGGATCTGGAGCGGTTGTCCACCGCCACCTCGGCGGGATTGGTACGCCGTGACGGCGTCTTCACCTGGATCACCGGCCCCGACGCGGAGGCGGATGTGACCAGTACCGACGGCACCGTCCTGAGCGGCCGGAGCATCCCCATCCTCGACGTACCGAGCCTCGCCCTCGCAACGGGTGCGCCGAACGTCCGCTTCGACTTCGCCGTCGGTGAGTCCGCGGGCCGGCGCCGCGGCGAACCCGCCTCCAACGAGACCCGGATCGACCTCGAAGGAACAGGACCGACCGGCGCACCGCTCAGGACCATTCGCTACCTCGTCCGCCCGGCGGGGCAAAACCCCCTGACCGCACTCGGCATCACCCTCGGTGTCGAACGACTGCTCGGGCTGCGCGGCGAACCCGTAACGCCGGGCATCCACACCCCTGAAGGACTGCTCGACCCGGCCTACGCGGTCGAGCGGATGCTGGAGATCGGCGCCACCTTCGTCGACGCACCCGGCGACGACTGAACACGGCCGCAGGCGCCGGACCATAGCGGCGGGCGCTGGTGGTGCTCTCGCAAGGGCGGCCCGGGGATGCCTGGACGAGCTCCATCTGCATACCCCAGGGGGTGCGGAAGTAGATCCACCGGTTTCCCGCGATGGGGCCGCCCGGAATGGTCCGGGCTGCCCCGACCATCCCGTGAAGAAGGCCACAGCCTGGTCGAGGTCGGGGGCCGTGTGCGCGACGTGGTCCACATTGGTGGCTCCCGGGATGCCTGCACGCCGAACGGCGGGGCGCGCGGGAGCCGTTGGGACCGCCGAGGTCATGAGGCGACGGGCAGGCGGGGCGGCATGGCGGCGGTGAGGTGCCGAAGTGCCACGGCGACCAGGACGAGTCGCATGCCGTGGTCGCCCGCGCGCAGGCGTGCTCGGCCGTTCAGTCGACCGTTCAGTCGACCCGACCGGACGCCCGACCCACGGCACCGGCTCGGTCGGCTTTCCGGGGTCCGGCAAGCATTCCCGCGCCCAAGCGGAGTTGATCCCCTCGGTTGTCGCAGGTGTGGGTCGAGTGCCAGACCGATATGGCAAGATCCGCTGCCATGTCATCCTTACCCGCGTGGTCGTCAACGGCCGGTCGCCGTCTGTTCGTTGCCCTGCTCGCGTTGCTCCTGGCAGCGGCCGCCACCATGGCCGATGCCGTCACCGCGCCCAAGGCCGAGGCGAGCACCTCCGAGGCCGCGACGCCCGACCGCCTTGACTACGACGTGACCCTGCGCGCCGACACCGACGGCTCCCGGTGGACGGGCCGGCAGCGGGTATCGTTCCGCAACGCTTCCGACCGGCCCCTGCGTGAGGTGTACGTACGTCTGTGGGGCAACGGCGAAGACGCGTGCGGTACGCCTGACAAGCTGTCTCCCGTCGAGGTCTCCGAGGTCCGCGGTGGCACGCCTGGCCCCCTCACCGTGAACTGCACGGCGCTGCGCATCACCCTGCCGAAGCCGCTCGCCCGCGGCGAGCGGGCTGCCATCGCCTTCGACGTGTCCATCACCGTGCCCGAGCGCAACAACCGCTTCGGCCGCGAGGGCGCGTTCCGCTTCCTGGGCAACGCACTGCCGGTGCTCGCCGTGCACGACGCGAAGGGGTGGCACCTCGATCCGTATGTGTCGACCGGCGAGAGCTTCTACGCCCTGGCGAGCGACTTCCGGGTGCGCATCGACCACCCGTCGACCCTCAAAATCCCGGCGACCGGCCGCACTTGGACCCGCCCCGGCGAACCCGGACGCACCGTCACACACAGCGTCGCGCACCAGGTGCGGGACTTCGCTTGGGCGGCGGGCCCGTTCCGCACCGCGACCGAGACCTCGCCCGGAGGCGTGCGCGTGAAGTCGTACTGGGCGCCCGACACACCCGCCGCGGGAGTCCGCCTCAACCGCCGGGACGGCGTCGCCGCCGTCGACCGGTTCGGCAAGGAGTTCGGCCGCTACCCGTACGGCGAGATCGACCTTGTGATGACCAAGGAGTTCGGCGGCGGCATGGAGTACCCCGGCCTGGTCATCCTCGGGACCACCGAGGAGGGCGGCGCGGTCGTCCACGAGGTCGCCCACCAGTGGTGGTACGGCATCGTGGGCAACGACGAATACGGCTCGCCCTGGCTGGACGAGAGCTTCGCCCAGTACGCCAACGCACGCTTCTACGGCTGGGACACATTCGACTGCTGGTCGGAGACCGACTGGCCGAGCGACCGCACCGCGCTGACCAACTCGATGGCCTACTGGGCCGAGCACCGCGGCGAGTACCACGTCATCTACACGGCCGGCCCCTGCGCCCTGGCGCGCCTGGAGCGCACCGTCGGGGCCGACGCCATGGCCCGACTCCTCAAGCAGTACGCCCGCGACCACTGGTACGGCGTCTCCACCACCGCCGACTTCAAGAAGGCCGCACAGTCCGTGACGGACCAGGACCTGGACCCCTTCTGGGAGGAACACCGCATCCGGTGAGACCACCGGCGAGCTGATGGCGGGCAGCGGTCAGGGCGGCTGGTGGAGATGGGTGCGCTGTCCGTCGTGGTCGAGGATGACCAGGATCTCCGCAGGTCCGCCGTGGGCCCTCATGGCGTGGGGGATCATGGTGGAGAACTGTGCCGCCTGGCCGGCCCATGCTCGGCGTTGAACTCACACCGCAGGCTGCCGAATGTGCCCCGCAGTCCCTTCACGGTGTGCTCAATTGCTGCCCGATAACTGGTCTGTTTCCTCGGACGCGGCCTGTGCCGCTGTTCATTCGCTGCCCGCCCGGCCCCAGGGCTCCCTCGGCGTGTCATTCTGCGGGCTCGGTTGAGGAACGCGAGAGGTGTCATGCGCAGAAGAACGGCCACGGTAGTCACGGGCGCCAGCTCGGGTATCGGCAAGGAATTCGCCAGGCGTCTCGCCGAGAGGGGCCACGACGTCGTTCTGGTGGCCCGGCGGCTTCATCGACTCGACCATCTCGCCGCGGAGTTGGTCTCCAGGTACGGCGTTGCTGCGATTCCCGTGCAACTCGACCTGGCCACGCCACGCCCGGGAAGGGAATTACGCGCCCGCCTCGAACGCCACGGCATCACCGTCGGCGGACTCGTCAACTGCGCCGGATTCGGAAAGCAGGCCGTCTTCGCGGAAGCCGACGCGGACGACATGGAGAAACTGATCGCGGTAGACGTCACGGCGGTGGTCGACCTGACAAAGGAGTTCTACGACGACCTCCTCGCGGCGGACTCCGGAATCCTCATCAACGTGGCCAGCCTGACCGGTCATCTGCCCTTCCCCGGAATGGCCGTCTACTCCTCGGCCAAGGCTTACGTGATCAACTTCACAGAGGCCTTGTGGGTGGAAGCGCGCGGAAGCCGTCTCCGTGTCCTGTGCGTGTCGCCGGGACCGACGGAAAGCGAGTTCTTCGCGATCGCGGGCAGTCCGAGCGAGGGCGTCAGTCTGCAGAACCCCGCCCAAGTGGTGGAGACCGCCTTGCGGGCGATCGCGAAGGGACGTCCCAGTGTGGTGGCCGGCCGCACCAACGCCCTGCTGGCTCACCTGGCCCGCAAACTTCCCAGGAAGGTCGTCCTGAAGATGGTCGCGCGACAGGTGCCGCCGGCTCGACGTCACGTATGAGCCCTCTCCGCCATGCCGATCACCTGCCGCTGAGACGGATACCGCGTCTGCCGGTGCGGCGCCGGGCTCCGCTCCCTCCCGATGCCGCACCGGACACGGCGAGAACGGAGAGCAGGACGAGCGCGCCGGCCGGGGCGAGAACGGTCCAGGGTGCCAGTTCCACATACGGCTGGTTCTCCGACAGCAGGCGGCCCCACTCCGGAGTGGGTGGCTGCTCTCCCAGGCCGAGGAAGCCGAGGGAGGCCAGTACGAGGACGGTGGTCGGCAGCCGCAGCAGGGCGTTGCGCAGTACCGCGGGCAGTGCCGCGGGCAGCAGGTGGTGGCGCAGCAGATACCACCGGCCGGCGCCGAACAGGATCGACGCCTGCATGTGCCCGCTCGCCCGTTCCTGTTCGAGCAGCGCCGCGGTCTGGGCGGCGTACGGGCTCCAGGCGACCAGGCACACCGCGCACGCGGCGCCCCAGACCGACGGCCCGGTCAGCGCGGTCGTCAGCAGTCCGGCGAGGACGGCAGGCAGCGTCGACACCACTTCTGTCAGGCCCGCGCCCACCTGGGCCGCCATGCCGAGCAGCAGCCCGATGGCGGTACTGACCGCCGTCACCACGAGGGCGACGCCCGCCGTGCGCAGCGCTCCGTGGCCCAGCCGGGCCAGCAGATCCCGGCCGAGTGAATCCGTGCCCAACGGGTGCGCGGCTGAGGGCGGCAGCAGTCGGGCCCCCGTGTCCACGTACAAGGGATCACGCAGTAGCCCCGCCACGACCAGCGTGAGCAGGGCGACGGCACAGAATCCGGCGATCCAGCGCGTGGTGCGCCGCCGCGGAAGGGCCGGCGGGTTCAGGGCGGGCAGACCGCCGTCCCGCAGCGCGGGGCCGAGGAGAGCGCGGCGCAGGGCCTGGATGAGCAGGCCGGCCGTGACGCCGAGCAGGACGAGGACCAGCGTCGCGGTCTGCAGCGGCGGGAGATCCTGGGCCACGGCGGCGTCAAGGGCGAGCCGGCCGAGTCCCGGGATGTTGAAGATCTTCTCCACCGCGACCGCGCCGCCGACCAGGGCCACGACCGTCGGCAGAAGCTGCGGGAGCACACCGGCCAGCGCGCGGCGCAGCCCGTTCCGGGCGGTGAGGCCGGGCGAGAAGCCGAAGGCGTGCCAGGTCCGCGCCCATGGTTCGTTGAACGCGGCGGGCAGCGACTGATCGAGCAGAGCGCCGATCATCGCCCCGGACGGCACACCGAGGGCGAGCGCGGGCAGCACCATGGACCGCGGTCCCGCCCAGCCGCTGGACGGGAACCAGCCGAGCCACACCCCGCACACGGTGGCGAGCAGCGAGGCCAGCAGGAACTTGGGCAGCGCGGCGAGGACGGCGGCCCCGGTGCCCGCCTGCCGCTGTCGCAGCCGTCGCCGGGTTCCGAGGTGCAGGGTGCGGGCGCAGACCAGCGCGGCCACCGCGATCGTGACCACGAGGGCGCCGAGCATCAGCGTGACGGAGACCGCGAAGGCGGCCGTCACCTGAGGCAGGACCGGTTCGCCCGACACCCAGGAGGTGCCCGCGTCGCCGCGCGGCAGTCCCCCCAGCCAGTGCGCGAGATGCGTGAACGGCCCCTGGTCCAGGCCCAGTTGCTCACGTACGACGGCCAGCTGTCCGGGGGTCGGGTCCTGGTCGGCGGAGCGGGCCCGCAGGACCGTCAGCGCGGGGTCGGTCCTGGACAGCCAGGGCAGCAGGGCGACGGCCGTCAGCAGTGCGGTCCCGGCGACGACCCGGCCGGCCCCCGCACGCCACCGGACCGGACGGACGCCGGCACCGCCCGACGTGACGCTCATCTGCTGCTACTTCGCGTGCGTGTCGACGTCGACCAGGGAGCGCTCGCGGGGGTCGAGGAGCACGCCTTCGACACCGGTGCTGATGCCCTGCACGACCTTCTCGTGGACCAGCGGTACGACGGCGTCGGTGCGCAGGATCTCCGCCTCGGCCCGCATGATCTTCTGCTGCCGCTTCGCCGTATCGCCTTCGCCGGCGGCGGACTTGATGGCCTGGTCGACCTTGGAGTCCTTCAGTCCCGCGATGTTGTAGACGCCGTCGCTGGTGTAGTCGCTCGCGAGGTAGGCGACGGCGTCGCCGGTGTCGAGGAGGGTGACGCGGGAGAAGACCAGTGCGTCGTACTTGCCCGCGAGGAGGTCGGCCTCCATCTGTGTGTACTCGCGTACGTCCTGCTTCACGGCGAAGCCGGCCTTCTCCAGCTGCTGTTGCAGGACGCTCGCGGCTTCGGGCAGTTCCGCGCGGTTGGTGTAGCTGGCCAGGCGCAGCGTCCTGCCCTTGGTCTTCGACTTGACCTGTGCGGTGGTCGCGGCCGCGGCGCGCCCGGTCACCTCGACACGCTTGTCGGCCGCCCAGGAGACGGCGGGCCCGAACAGGCCCTGCGCGGGGTCGGCGTACCCGCCGAAGACCGAGTCGACGAGAGCGGCACCGTCCACGGCCTCACGGGCGGCCGCGCGCAGCGTCTCGTCGGTGAAGAGGCCGCTGCCGGTGTTGAGGACCAAGCTGTCGGTCCGTACGGAGGGCACTTCGTGACGGGTGTCCTTGTCCAGCAGCTTCGCCTGGGCGGTGGGGATCCACTCGGCGATGTCGACGTCGCCGGCGCGCAGGGCGTTGGCGCGGGCGGTGCCGTCGGCGATCCAGCTCACGTCGATACCGGACGCCTTGGCCTTGCCGCCCCAGTGCGCGTCGAAACGGTCGAGGGCGGCCTTGGTCTTGCCGGTGAGCTTCGTGATCTCGAAGGGACCGGTTCCGGTGCCGACCGGGCTGACGGTGCCGTCCTTCGCGTACGCCTTCGGGGAGAGGATGCCCAGCGCGGGGCTGGCAAGCCGCAGCGGGAGCACCGGGTCGGCGGTCCTGGTGCTGATCGTGACGGTGTCGGCGTCCTCGGCCTTGGCGGTCAGGGTCACGTCGCTGAGGACGCGCGGCTTGGTCTCGGCCTCATTGGCATGGTCGAGCGCGTTGACGACGGACTCGGCGGTGACCTCGGTGCCGTCCTGGAACGTGGCCTCGCGCAGTTCGAAGGCCCAGGTGGTGGCGTTCTTCTGGGTCCAGGACTTCGCCAGCGCGGGCGCGGCGACTCCGTCCTCGTCCAGCGCCGTGAGGCCTTCGGCCACGGAGAGCTTGCTCAGGACGGTCGCGTCGTTGCTGTACGGGGACAGGGCCTGCACCGGCGGTACCGCGAGAGCGACCCTGAGACGGCCGGACTGCCCCGCCTCGCCATCCGCACTCGAACCGCCCTCGCCGGAGACGAAACAACCGGCCAGCAATGGAGTGAGAGCAAGCGTCGCGAAGAGGCCACGGGAGGCGGTGCGCATGGTGGGTCCTGTCGTGCGGGGAAGGGACGGTCACGCCCCTGCACACCGGATGCGACGGCGAGGGCCGCGTCAGCATATAAGGCAAGGCTTACCAAATTTCCACCCGGGTAGGTGAAGCCTCAATCACTGAGGTTTCACCTACCGCGCAGCCGGCACCAGGGACCGGGCCCTGCCTTAGGGCCGTCAGCTCGTTCGTGGTGACTGGGAGGCGCCGGAGCAGGTGCGCAGCTCCCGGGTGGTGACTGACGGCTGGCATGGGATCTGAAGTTCCGTCATCCCCAGTGAAGTTCGATCAGCAGCATCGATGTGAAGACGCACTCCGTGAAGGGAGCGGTCGATGGGTCTGGCCGTGGTGCGCAACCTCTCGTCCGCGCGTGGTCGAAAACACGCAAGCATGGAAGCGAGAACTCGACAGGATCGGGCGGCGGCTCACGTCCCGCCCCCTCCTGCCCCCGCTGGTCGCTCACCGCCTCAACCAGCGCCGAGCTGAGATCACGCAGTCCCTGCTCAGCAACGGAATCCCGGTGACCGCCCCGTGAGCTCTCCGGACCAGGACCTACCGTACGTACTCGTCCGCAAGCGCATGGAGAAGATGCTGGCCGCCTGCCGAGACGCCAACCGTCGACCGAGCGTCCTCGCATTTGCCCGCAGCCTCGGCATGAGCAACACGACGTTCCGCCGGCGCTGTCCCGACCTTGTCCAGGAGATCTCCACCCACCGAACGACCTCCAACGACGAAGGAGCACGTGAGCCATCGGCCCAGGACACCCTGATCGCTCGCAACGCCAAGCTGCGGCGCCGCAACCGCGAACGTTGCGTCGTAGGTGGCCATTGTGTCGCGGCATGGTTGGCCGGTTCCGGGGGCGTGTTCGTAGCGCGTTGTTACTGCCTTGAACGCGAGAGGGCCCCGGCATCAGCACCGGGGCCAGGCCGCGGTCGAATCACTGGCATCCGGGCCGTAGGCGGGTCGTCGCTGTGAGATCAGCGCAGGTCGCGGAAGAACTCCCTGACGTCGCGGGTCAGCAGGTCGGGGGCCTCCAGGGCCGCGAAGTGTCCGCCGCGGTCGAACTCGCTCCAGCGGACGACGTTGTTGGCTTCCTCGGCCCAGTGCCGGATCGCCGTGTCGCCGGCGAAGTTCGCCACCGCGGTGGGCACTTCGGAACGCGTGAGGGGGAACCACCCGGCCTGGGCGTACTTGCTGCCCTCGTAGTACATCCGCGCTGACGAGCCCGCTGTCGCGGTGAGCCAGTACAGCATCACGTTGGTGAGCAGGGTGTCCCGGTCGACCGCGTCTTCGGGCAGTTCGGCGGAGGGGTTGGACCACTCCTTGAACTTCTCGATGATCCAGGCGAGCTGGCCGGCGGGCGAGTCGGTGAGGCCGTAGGCGAGGGTCTGCGGACGCGTCATCTGGATCGCCATATAGCCGGAGCCGTCGGCGGCGAACATGCCGAGTGCCGCGAGGCGCTGCCGGTCCTGGTCCGTCAGTTTGGCCACCACGTCCTCCGGGGTGGGGCCCATCGGCTGGAAGCCGAGGGTGGCGGCGTTCACGTGGATTCCGATGACCGACTCGGGCGCGACCCGGCCGATCTCCGGTGTGATCAGCGCGCCCATGTCGCCGCCCTGGGCGGCGAAGCGCTCGTAGCCGAGGCGGTGCATCAGCTCCACCCAGGCCCGGGCCACCCGGTTGGGATTCCAGCCCGCTTCGCGGGTGGGTCCGGAGAAGCCGAAGCCGGGAACGGACGGGATGACCAGGTGGAAGGCGTCGGCCGCATCGCCGCCGTGGGCGCGCGGGTCGCTCAGCGGGCCGATCACGTCGAGGAACTCCACGATCGAGCCCGGCCAGCCGTGGGTGAGGATCAGCGGCACCGCGTCCGGCTCGGGCGAGCGCAGGTGCAGGAAGTGCACCTGGGTGCCGTCGATCTCCGTCATGAACTGCGGGAGCTCATTCAGTGCGGCCTCGTGCTCGCGCCAGTCGTAGCCGGTGCGCCAGTAGTCGACCAGCTCGGCCAGGTATCCGGTGGGGACACCGAGGTCCCAGCCGGCGCCGGGCAGCTCGTCCGGGAAGCGGACCCTGGCCAGGCGCTCATTCAGATCGTCGAGGTCGGCCTGCGGGATCTCGATCCGGAACGGACGGATCTCGGGTTTGGTGTCAGCGGTGTTGTGGTTCGTCACGCCCACCATGACACCCCCTATTGCGGAAGGATGGCTTCCGCAATAGGGGGTAGAGTAACGCAATGTGATGACCGTCTCGGCCCGATTGCTCCAGGTTCTGTCCCTGCTGCAGGCCCGCCCCTCCTGGACCGGGCCGGAACTCGCCGAGCGGCTTGGGGTGAGCGCGCGCACGGTGCGCAGCGACATCGACAAGCTGCGCGAGCTCGGCTATCCGGTGCATGCGCTGCCGGGCGTGGGCGGCGGTTACCGGCTCGCGCCCGGGGCGAAGCTGCCTCCCTTGCTGCTCGACGACGACGAGGCCACCGCCGTCGCGATCGGCCTGAACAGCGCCACCGGTGGCGCGGTCGCCGGGATCGAGGAAGCGGCCACCCGCGCGCTGGCCAAGCTCGAACAGGTCCTGCCCTCCCGGCTGCGCCACCGGATCAGCCTCCTGCGCGCCTCCACCGTCACCCCCAAACACGGCGGACCGACCGTCGCCCCGGAGGTTCTGACCGCGATCGCCGCGGCCTGCCGGGACCAGCACCGCCTCCGCTTCGACTACCGCACCCACGACGGCACCGACCAGCGCAGGGAGATCGAGCCGTACCGGCTGGTGCACCTCGGCCGCAAGTGGTACCTCGTCGGCTGGGATCCCGGCCGCGCCGACTGGCGCACCTTCCGCGTCGACCGGATGCAGCCCCGCACCCCCACCGGGCCCCGCTTCACACCCCGCGAGCCCCCGGAACAAGACCTCACCGCCTACGTCACCAAAGGCGTCGACGCCGCACTCACCCGCTACCGCGCACGGGTGCTCGTGCACAAATCGGCCACCGACCTGGTGCAATGGCTGACCCCGGCCACAGTCGTCGAAGCCGTCGACGACCACACCTGTCTCGTCCACGTCGGCGCGGAGACCCCGCACATGCTCGCCGCACACATTCTCGTCATCGACGCCGACTTCGAGGTCGACGGTCCCCCCGAACTACTCGACGCCCTCCACACGATCGGCGACCGCTGCCACGCGACACAACACCGGCGATGAGAGAGGAGCGGCTCACCCAGGCCCAGCCACGCAGTGCCGCTTCTCGGCATGTGACCGCAAGTCGCCGCAGCGAGAGCGGTCACGGGACGTCACTGGCCAAGTAGCGCTCAAAAAGGCCAACCATCGGGCAACGTCCGACCGCACCAGACAACGGCGCAGGGTGGTCAACGGTCAATCGCGAACCCTGTCCACAACTTCGCCCAGCACACCGCCGGTCTGCCCGTCGGCATGACCGACCAGCTGCAGCTGTGGTTCGACACCATGCTCCACGGCGGCGGCACGGCCCCCAGACGCCGGGCCCGGCACGTGGAGACCATCCACATGCACATCCTTGGCATGGCCCCCTCTGGCGCGCGTGGGCCCAGCACGGCCGCGACTCGTTCGCCGAGATCACCACCGACGACGTGACCGGGCCCCTGCCCGCCAAGGGCACCAACCGGATCCTCGCCGAACAGGACCTGCGCTCGCTGTTCACCGTGCGCGAGGCCCGTCGACGGGTGTTCGCCGACCCCACCCGCGGGCTGAGCCTGACCCGCCCCAACACGACCGTCCCACTGCCGGTCGACACCCAGAAGATTCGCGGCCTTCTCAACTCGCCGGATCCGACAGCCGCGTTGGCCGTCGCCCTGGTCGCCTTCCACGCCCTGACCGGCCCGCAGATCTAGGCGCTCACGCTGACCGACATCGTCGACGGCAGGCTCGCCCTCGACCAGCGCACCATTCCTCTTGCCGGCCCCGTCACCAGCCGCCTGCGCGCCTACCTCGACCACCGCGCACGCACCTGGCCCGACACGATCAACCCGCACCTGTTCGTCAGCAGGAAGACCGCGGGGCGCACCAGACCCGTCGGCAGGCAGTTTCCCTTTCACGCCCTGGACATCTCCGCAAACGCGCTGAGAGACGACCGGATCCTGCAGGAGATCTATGCCACCGGCGGAGACGTACGCCGACTCTGCGACTACTTCGTCCTCAGCGTCGAGTCCGCCCTGCGCTACCGCGGCGCCCTGGACCACCCCGAACCAGATTCCAGACGCGAGAATGGAGCAGATCGCGGTATCTGACACGATATCCGCAGATCTGCTGACAGAGATCGGCCTGGCTGGGGGCGTTCCGGGCCGAGCCATTTCAGGCATGGTTGATCCACTCTCGGGAGGGGTCCCGAGGCTGAGAAGGTAAGTTTTCTGGCCCGGCAGCGGCGAGTGAGGTGACATCTTCAGTGGGATGGCGGGGTAAATCTCTGAATGATCGCGCGCGAAAGAACGGGCGGCCGTGGGCCGTGGACAATTCATCCGGCACCCCCTCGCGAAGGCCGCTGCCGCCAGGCCCGAGGGCCAGTCGAGCCGCACTGTCCTGCCTCGCCCTTGGGATCACGCTGGCCGCCTACGGGCTCACTGACCTTATTACAGCCGGCAGTGAATACCAGGTTGTTTTCGTCAAATCCGGAGGCGGATGTTCGGGAAGGGAACTTTACCTGGATAGTCGTACGGGGCGTCCAGTGCCGTGCATGCCTACCCTGGGGGAAGACACCCTCGAAGGGAAATCTCCGTTCTCGGCCAAAGAGGAAGAACGCGTCCTGAAAATGGCGAGCGACCTGGGATCTGACTCGGACGGCTTGTCCAGCACGGACAGAGCCGAGATCGAGCGCCTTGTGCACTCGATCGGCGCCGCGAATGGAGATCCGGACGAGTCGAAGAATCGAGCTGGCTCGCCCGCACATATATCCTTTCTCGTCGGCGTTCCTCTGACAGCGATAGGCATCTTCTGGACTGTACTCAGCCGCGTGAGTTGAAAAAGATGCGTCGCATCGGCAGTCAGAAAACGTCAATTGAAGGAATACCGGGGCGTTGGCCGCGCTCATCGGCACTTGCGGCTGATTGCTGAGTGTTACCCAAGACCGTCGACAACCATTACTCCACGACGCTGATGAAACGGCCAACCAGAACCGGGAACCCGCGACCCCACGTACACTCATCGCCGCACCTCCAAGCGCTGCATAGGAATTGAGAAACCGCCAGTCGCAGTGAACTCACGGGAGTTTGTCGACATCGTGTGATCCCGTCGCCCGGGGGCACTCGGGAGCCGTTGCGGGTCCGTCCGGGGCCGCGCTCAGGCTGGAGGTGAAGGACATGGGTCATGGTGGGAACGTCATCGATGAGCTGGTGACCGATCACCGGGAGGTCGAGGAGATCTTCGGCCGCATCGAGGCCCTGCCGTCCGGTGACAAGGACCGCAAGGTGTACGCCGACCAGGCCACGATGGAGTTGGTCCGGCACTCGGTGGCCGAGGAGGCCTACCTCTATCCGGCCGTGCGGGAGCACGTGGCCGGCGGCGACGCCCTGGCCGACAAGGAGCTCGAGGATCACGCCAGGGCCGAGCAGATCATGAAGGATCTGGAGGGGTGCGAGGCCGGCGATCCCGACTTCGACCGGCTCGTCGGCATGCTGATGACCGAGATCCGCTCGCACCTGACCGACGAGGAAGGAAACCTCTTCCCGAAGCTGCGCTCGAGTTGTCCCGTCGAGGCCCTCGACGAGCTGGGCGACAAGGTCCGACAGGCGAAGAAGATGGCGCCGACCCGTCCGCACCCGTCCGCTCCGGACAAACCCCCGGCCAACAAGCTGCTGGCCCCGGGCGCGGGACTGGTCGACCGGTTGCGTGACACGCTGACCGGGCGCGGCAAGAAGGGCTGACACCGGCGCTGTCGGGCGGCCGGCCATGCGGGTGTCGGCCGCCCGGCGGCGTATGGGTCCGTCGCGGCGGGACCCTGTCGGCGCATCAGGTCGGCGGCGCGCCGTCCAGACACACCCTCCACGAAAAGCGTGAGCACTCTCCTCGAGAGTGCTCACGCTTTCGGCAACTGGTGTCCCAGCAGAGGGGATTGGCCAACAGCGTCCGGCGGCGACCGGCCCCTGTACGTCCCCGCGCGCCCCTCCCCCGCCCTGGCCGAGCTCGTGACCGTGTCGCTCGTGGGCGGCGCCGGGTTCTTCGCTGCGGCGCTTCGGTGCGGTCTGGTCTCCATGGTGCTCG
The DNA here is from genome assembly GCF_040654355.1 of Streptomyces sp. NPDC050704. Lineage (NCBI taxonomy): Bacteria > Bacillati > Actinomycetota > Actinomycetes > Kitasatosporales > Streptomycetaceae > Streptomyces > Streptomyces sp. NPDC050704. The sequence continues at coordinate 29,018 of NZ_JBFAHW010000042.1, forward strand.
CCATCGGCGGCATCCTGGGCGCTGTCCCCGGCGTCCGGGACGGCATCGGCACGGTGAGGGCCTCGGCGGGCCGTCCACGACGGGTCAGGTGACGGAGCTCTCCGGGGCACGCCGGGCGTTGGTGACTGGTGGACCGGTCATCGCGGGCAGTGCTGAGCGCAGCCTGCCCGACGGGGCGAGCGGGCCGCAGCACAGCGCGCTCAGGCGATGAGCGCCTGTCCCGGATTCAGGCGGTCCTGGAGCTGGTCGCGGTGCAGCCCGGCCACGGGTGCCAGGAGGTCGGGGTGGCGCAGCAGTGCCGCCGCGGCCCGGTCGCGTGTGTCCGGTGCCACCAGGCGCCTGAACTCCACCGGCACACCGGGCGAGTGCCCGCCTTCGGCGACCGCGGCCACCGCGAGGCCGGCCAGCTCGGGGTCGGTGAGCAGACAAGCCGCCCAACTCGCCACGACCTCGTCCACCCAGGTGCGCCACGCGGATGCGTCGGTGTCGCCGCCCGCGTCCGCGCCGGTCGTCCAGTCCAGCCCGGCCGAGCCACCGGGCCCCGCCATACCGACCAGTGCGACGTCGGTCGGCGTCGGATACCGCAGCCAGGCCGCGACCGTCACGGCCTGCCGGGCCTGCACCTCGCAGAGGGCGGCGGCCAGCGCGCCGCCGCACGCCGGGTAGGAGCGCGTCAGCCACTGGGTGGTCGCCGCGATGAGCGAGGAGAGATCTGCGAGCACTGCCGGCCGTCCGAGTACTTGCGGTGAACAGGGAACTCCCTGAACGGTAGCCCGCGCACAAGGGGGGCGGACGCGGCCCGGATCTCACGGCGTCCGTGGCTTCGACCACATCGGGACGGCAGCCGGGACAGCAGACGGGACGGGCGGCGTCGCAGCGGCGTCTCGATCGGACGGCCCTCGGCCGGGTGCGACCGCAGGTGCGTCGGGGTGCTCCGGAAGTTCAGCCCGGCATCCCGTTCCGCATCGCGTTCGCTGTCCCGTTCGGCATCGGCGCTCGCGCCCGGACGTGGTAGACGTGGAAGGCCCGTCCGATGACCGGCTGAGCGACGTTCCGCACCTTCACCCCGCCGCTGGTCATGCCGTGCTCGGTGCCGAGATGCGCGTGACCGTGCACGGCGAGGTCCGCACCGGCCGTGTCGATGGCCTCGGCGAGCAGGTAGCTCCCGAGGAAGGGATAGATCTCCGGGGGTTCACCGGCGAGCGTGTCCGGGACCGGGGAGAAGTGGGTGAGGGCGATCCGTACGTCGCAGCCCTGCTCGTCCAGAGCCACCAGTGAGGCCTGCAGCGTCTCGGCGGACCGGCGCGAGTACCGTACGAACTCCTTCATGACAGGCTCGCCGAACTCACCGGCGCAGCGGCCGACGAACCCGCCTCCGAACCCCTTGGTGCCGGCCACGCCGACGCGTGCGTCCCCGCAGGTCACGACGGTGCCCTGGCCTTCCAGAACGCGTGCGCCCGCGTCCTCCAGGACGGCCGTGACCTCGTCCGGCCGTTCGTGATGGTGATCGTGGTTGCCCAGGACCGCGACGACCGGGACCGCGAGGCCCTGGATCTCCCGGGCCACCACCTGGGCCTCTTCGAGCGTGCCGTGGCGCGTCAGGTCACCGGCGAGCAGCAGCAGGTCGGCACGTTCGGGCAGGGTCTCGAAGGCGGGGCGGAGCAGGCCCTGGCTCTCGGGTCCCATGTGGATGTCTCCGACGGCTGCGACCCGGATCACGGGAGGTCCTCCGCACGGTCGGGTGAGGAGTTGTCCGCGACGAGGACGTCCGAATGGACGGGGTGTCCCGCCAACTCCGCACGGGCGAGGCGGAGAACGTCGTCGCGGCACTGCGCTGACGGGACGGTGCCGGTCAGCAGGACCGCCTCGCCGCGGATCTCGACCCGCACACCCAGTTCGCCGAGCGGGCCGGCCGCCAGGTGGTCGGCGAGATGGGCAACCCGGTAGTCCAGGTTTCCGGCTGCCGGAACGACAGGAGTGTGTTCTGTGTCCCGGTGACTCATGACTGTCCCTCCTCCGAGTCCTCCTTCGGGGCGATGACGTTCAGGCGTTCGAGAAGGAAGAGGAAGGCGGCGGGCATGGGCTGGTGTCCGCAGGTGGCCCGTACATCCTCCCAGTGGACTTTCTCGCGCAGCGCGCGGGCGACGGGGAGCACCGTCCCGAAGTCGCAGTGGTGCTCCGAGAAGGCGGTGATCAGGCTCCGCATCAGATCCGTCGGCGCCAGTACGGGCATGTGCACCGAGTCGACCGGGATCAGCTGCGCGCGGGCGAGCATGTCCGGGGTGACGGGCCGGTGTGCCAGCTCGAAGATGATGTCGACGTCCTGCCCGAAACAGGTGGTCTTCAGCAGCCAGTCCTCCGGCGGCCGGTGAACGGGCAGGCAGGCTTCGCGCAGGGTGGCCGCCACGGCCTCGGCTTCGTCGGGGGTCACGCAGAAGTCGACGTCGTGTTGCAGGTTCCGGCTCCCGCCGTGGGCGTAGACGGCCACGCTTCCGCCCAGTGCGAAGGCGTGGCCCTTCCTCTTCAGCAGGGCGCCCACCTGTTTGGCCGCCTCGAGAATGGCCTGGCTGTGGTCACGGGGCAGGTCGCGCGCCTGCGACGCGTGACGCGACACCGGCTCGGGAGCCTCCGTCTCCGTCGCCGTCGCCAGCCGGAGATCGGGGACCTCGGATCGCCGGGCGAGTGTCCTGTCCTCTCCGTCCTGCGCCATGGCCACTCCATTCGCCGTACTCAGCGGTCCGGCACAACACCCGTACGAGACCAGGACCACTGCCGGGGCGCCCCGAGTACCCGGGACACCGCCTTCGACACAGCACCGGGGATACGGCACCGCACCGGGATCACGGCATCTGGGTTTGCGAGTCGGCTATCAGGAAATTCGGTCTACGTGTCGCGGTGCCCGCCTGCCGCGACGGACCCGGGTGGCCTGCGACGACGGGATGGTCGGAGTAGCCCACCGCGACACACCAGACGCCCGGACGCGTTGTCGGGACCGTGCCGGCCGTCATACACACGGGAGCGCGGTCGGTCAGTTCCCGGGCTCCTCGTTGCCCTCACGCGGGGAGGCATCGCTCCGGGAGAAGACCATGGTCAGTCGGTCGGGCTTGACCGTGACGACGGCCTGGCGTCGCGGCGGGGGCGAGGTGAGCCGGATTCCGGGCCACTCCTGAATGATCGTCGCGAGGATGATCAGCAGTTCGGCCCAGGCGAAGTTCTCGCCGATGCACTTGCGCCGCCCGTCGCCGAAGGCGAGGAAGGAACCGCGTGTGGCGGCGGTGCGCTCCGAGGTCCACCGGTCGGGGTCGAAGACCTCCGGGTCGGGAAAGTACTCGGGGTCGTGCTGGTGCAGGTATGGGCTGTACACGACGTCGGCGCCCTTGGGGATGGTGTGCCCGCCGAGGTCGACGGTCCGGGTGGCGGTGCGGGTCACCAGCCAGGCCGGCCCGTACTTGCGGATCGTTTCCTGCAGGACGCGGCGGGTGTACGGCAGCGCGTCCAGGTCCTCGTAGCGCAGGGGCCGGTCCCCGCACACCGACTTGAGTTCCTCGCGCAACTGCCGTTCGACCTCGCGGTTTCCGCTGATCTCATAGAGCGCCCAGGCCAGCGTGGTTCCGGTGGTCTCGATGGCACCGGTCAGCAGCGTGATCGCCTCGTCCTGGAGCTGCTGCCGACTGAGCCGGCCGGTCTGCGGATCCTCGGCGGTGAGGAGCGTGGTGAACAGCCCGGCCGCGTCGCTCCGGGCGGCGGAGTGCGGGCACTGCCCGGCTTCGGCCGGCTGTCCGGTCGTGGGTATGAGGGCCGGTTTCCCGGCGGGATGGTGGTCGATGGCCTCGTCGATGAGGGCGCGGAGCCGGGCCACGCGCTGCGCGTGCGCGCGGTTGGCCGGCAGTGGCAGCGCGGTGATCCAGCCGGGCAGGAGGGTCTGCCGGATGGTGCCCTGCATGATCGCGGGCATCAGCGCGATGAATTCACCCTCCAGATGGCCGGGGAGGTCCGCACCGAACAGGGCGGCGAGGAAGACGGCGAGCGTGAGCGCGTTCATGTCCTCGTAGACAGGTCGCCGCGAGGCCTCACTCCACTCACCGACCATGGCCCGGACCTGGTCGATCATGAGGTCGCCGCGGTCCGCGATGTGCGCCTTGTTGAACATCGGCTGCATCAGACGGCGGTTTCTCAGGTGTGTGTCGCCGTCGGCGACAGTGGCGAGCCCGTCCCCGAAGAACACCCTGAGCGCATCGATGATCTTGCCACCCTTGGCGAAGGACGCGGCGTCACTGACCAGCACCTTCCGGGTGAGGGCTGGGTCAGTGACGACGTACGCGGGCGTAGGCCCGATCCGTATGCGCACGACGCTGCCGTGGTTACGGAGGGAGGTGATGAACGGCAGTGGTCTGCGGGCGAGTTGGACGCCGTGCCCGATCAACGGGAGGGCTCCGGGTGCGGTCCGTGTAGGGGTGGACGGTGTCGGCATGACATGCATAGCGGAGGTCACTCCTTGTGGGGGGCCGTCGGGGGCGCCCCATGCATGTCCACTGCCAGATCGGTAAATGCCTCCCCTCTGTGATCACTGCGTCACACTCACGACCGCGACAGCGGGACAGATCGGGATCAAAGGCCGTCTGTAGGCGGGTGGTTCAGCGTCCCTGGTCGTTGTCGTGGCCGTTGTCGTGGCCGTGGCCGTGGTCAGCCGAACTGGCCCGGCTGGTAGTCACCGGCGGGCTGCCGGACGATGACGTTCATGCGGTTGTAGGCGTTGATGAGGGCGATGAGGGCCACCAGGGCGGTCAGTTGGTCCTCGTCGTAGTGCTTGGCGGCGTTCGCCCAGGCCTCGTCGGTGACTCCGCCGGCGGCGTCGGCGATGCGGGTGCCCTGCTCGGTCAGTTCCAGGGCGGCCCGCTCGGCGTCGGTGAAGACCTTGGCCTCCCGCCAGGCCGCGATCAGGTTCAGGCGTACCGAGGATTCCCCGGCGTGAGTGGCGTCCTTGGTGTGCATGTCGGTGCAGAAGCCACAGCCGTTGATCTGGCTGGCACGGATCTTCACCAGCTCCTGCGTCGCCGCCGGGAGCGTGGAGTCCGTTACGACCTTGGCCGCGGAGTTGATGTGCCTCGTGAGCTTGGTCGCCACGGAGTTGCCGAAGAGGTTGAGTCGAGCGTCCATGATGGTCTCCTTGCCGTGCGGACGGTTACACGGACTTGACGGAAACAACCCGGCGAGATGTGACAGCCCAACGGGCCCCATGAGGGTGACGTGCGTCTCACATGACATGCCTGTCGTGCCGACAATCGCCGTCGGTGGAGTGACTTCAGGTCGGAGACCGCCCTGTTCACCCCGCGAGACTCGCCCGTTGCGCCTCGTGCTTCCAGAAGCCCGAGAACGTGATGCGCTTCTTCGGGAGGCCCGCTCGGTGCAGATGCCGGCGCCCTTCGGTGGCGAGTGTCGATTCACCGACGACGAAGGCGTATCCAGCCGCGTCGGGGCGGGCGTGCCTGCGAAGTTCGTCGAGTGCGGCCGCGCCGGGTACGGACGTCGGGTTGTCGCGCACGACCCAGGTCACGGTCATACCGGCCGGTGCGTCGAGGTCGCGTCGGTCGCCGCCGGTGGGCACCTCCTGGATGAGGCGGCCCACGGTGTCACGGGGAAGGGATCGGAGAATCCCCGCGGTGGCGGGCAGGCCACTCTCGTCGGCCACGATGAGGACTTCGGACGCGTCGCGAGGACAGTCGAAGAGGAGGCCCTGATCGAGTACGGCGAGTGCGTCGCCGGCGCGGGCACCGCAGGCCCAGAGCGCCGCGCCGCCTTCCAGTTCTCCGGTCGGCCCGCGGTGGACGACGAAGTCGATGTCCATTTCCGCGGTTTCGGGACGGAAGCCGGCCACGGTGTAGTTCGAGCAGTGCGGCCGTTCGACCTCGGGTATGGCCAGGTAGGACGGCCACCATCGCGAGCCGGAGACGTCCGGCAGCCGCAGCGTGGGCTGGTGGGACAGTTGCTTGAACAGGCGGAACCAGTGGTCGTAGCCCAGCCAGGGGAATTCGGCGAGGTCCGCGCCCGTGACGGTGACACGGTGCATGGAGGGAGACACGCGCCCGGTCCGGACGACCTCGGCGCGGAACAGCCTGGGGTGCTGCGGCATGAGCCGCGGGATCTTCGCCATGGAGGCAGGCTAACCGAGTCACTAAGGTTAGGCTAACCTTCTTGTACGAGTTCGGGTGAGGAAGCAGCCAAGTCCCTGCCCATGCGCGGACACTTGCCGGCGCGATGACGGCGGTCAAGGGCACGCCCCACTTCCTGTACCTGCTCGCCCGCACCCGGCGGTAGAGGGCCCGCACGCCACGACACCACCGACACCCACCGACCCGGCCGCACCCGCCGCATGGGGCCGCACTCCGGTACGTAATACTCTCCCAATGAATTCGAGCATTACGTCCAGGGGCGGGCCGCCGCCCACGGTACGGCGGGCCGTCGCGCGGGACGCCAAACGGCTCACGCGGCTCGTGCGCGGCTCGCGCGCCTACAAAGGGCAGTACGCGGCCATGGTGGCGGACTATCGGGTGGGTCCCGACTACATCGAGACCCACCGCGTCTTTGTAGCCGTTGCCGCCGACGGGCACGAAAGCGGTGTACTCGGGTTCTACTCGCTCGTCCTCGCCCCGCCGGAACTTGACCTGATGTTCGTCGCCGACGGAGCTCAGGGACGTGGCATCGGACGCCTGCTCGTCGCGCACATGGAGTCCGAGGCCCGCGCCGCCGGGCTCGATCGCGTCCGCGTGGTGTCGCATCCGCCCGCCGAGGGCTTCTACCGCAGTGTGGGGGCGGTGCACACCGGGACCGTGTCCGCGAACCCGCCCGCCGTGGTGTGGGACCGGCCCGAGCTGGAGTTCCTCATTCCGCCCGCCGCGGCGAAGGCGGCCGGCCCGGCTTCCCAGAGCCGTCCGGGCGTTCCGGCTCGTTCGGCTTCGGCCTCGGGTTCGGGTTCGGGTTCGGGTTCGGGTTCGGGGCGAACGGCGTAGGTCCCGGTCTTGGTCCGGCCCTCTCATTCCTCCAGCGTTTTCCCGTCGTCCGGTGAGCCGTGCAGGCGTGTGCTGTCGGTCCGGGCCTCGATGGCGCGCAGTACCGCCACCATGTCCTCGCCGCCGTGGCCCTGCGCCACGGTCTCGTCGAAGAGGGTGTGACTGACGTCGAGGAGAGGGGAGGCCAGGCCGGCCTTCCGAGCGGCGTCCGCGATCAGCTCGTTGTTCTTCAGGACGTCCGCGGCCGCCGCCTGGACGACGAAGTCGCGGGCCAGCAACTTGGGCGCCTTCATACGGGAGACGGCGCTGGCCATCGGCCCCGCGTCCAGGACATCCAGGAACAGGCGCTGGTCGAGCCCGTGCCGGTCGGCGAAGTGGAACGCCTCGGTGAGCCCGGTGACCAGCGTGATCAGGAACAGGTTCACCGAGAACTTCATCAGCAGCCCACCCGGGACAGGGCCGCAGCCGAACATCTCCCGGCACATGGGGGCGAGCAGGGGCCGCACGGCCTGCACGGCATCGTCGTCACCCGCCGGCATCGCCACCAACTGCCCCTGCTCCGCCGGGACGCGGGAGCCGGAGACCGGCGCCTCGACGTATCTTCCGCCCGCGGCCCGGATGTCGTCCTGGAGGTTGCCCGAGTACTCCGGTGAGGTCGTGCCCATGTGGACGACGGTGTGTCCGGCGACGCGCGCGGCGAAGTCCGGGGTGCCACGCCCCAGGACCGCGTCGACGGCGCTCTCGTCGGCCAGCATGAGGATCACGACGTCGGCCCGGTCGAAGACCTCGGCGGGTCCGGCGGCGACCTCGGCCCCGGCGGCTCGCAGAGGTCCGCACCTTGCGGAGGTGCGGTTCCAGACGACGAGGCGCGTCCCCGCGCGGGCGAGGTTCAGCGCCATGGGCTGTCCCATGACCCCGAGGCCGACGAATCCCACGTCCACGATGCACCGCCACTTCCGGCCCACGCTGCGGTGAGGCCGTCGTCGCCGTCGACTATGACAGTGGTCATAGTAGTCGGTTCTATGACGGCGGTCATAGGGTGGCACCGGAAGCTCACGGAACGGTGATGGAGGTCGACGATGGCGGTGTCCGAACGGGGGCCACGCGAGCGGATGGTCTTCAGCGCGGCCCAGCTCATCCGGCGCGACGGGGTCGCCTCCACGGGTATGCGCGAGGTCGCCGCCCGCGCCCGGGCGCCGCGCGGCTCGCTCCAGCACTACTTCCCCGGCGGCAAGGAGCAGCTCGTCAACGAGGCCGTGGACTGGGCGGGACGGTACGCGGGCAACCGGGTCGCCCGCTTCCTCGGCGCGCTGCCCGAGCCGACGCCCGGCGGGCTGTTCGCCGAGATGGTGCGCCAGTGGACCGACGAGTACGAGGCCGGCGGCTTCGTAGGCGGCTGCCCCGTGGCCGCCGCCACGGTGGACTGTGCGCAGTCCGCCGTGTCCACACGGGAGGCCGCGTCCACCGCCTTCACCACGTGGACCGGCTCGATCGCCCGGGCTCTGGCGGACATGGGCGTGCCCGAGGAGCGGACGACAGCGCTCGCCACGCTCATGATCAGCGCCCTGGAGGGGGCGATCCTCATCGCCAGGGCCGAGCGGGACGTCCGCGCCCTGACGACCGTGGCCCACGAACTCGGCCCTCTCCTCGACGCCGCGGTGACCGAGGCCGACTGACCGCCACCTGTCGTCTGTCACTCAGTGAGCACTGTGCATCGTGAACAGCCTCGCGACGAGTTCGCCCCGGCTGGAGACCTCTGCCTTGCCGAAGACTGCCTTGAGATGGTCACGGACGGTGTGCGGGGAGATGAACAGCGTTGCGGCGATCTCGGTGGTGGGCAGCCCGCGTGTGACGAGCTGGGTGATCTCCAGCTCGCGCGGCGTCAGACCGTAGGCCTCGGCGATGAGGACCGCCAGATCGGCCCCGTCCGCCGGCTCGATGACCAGCGCCACCGGACCAGGTCGGCCGGCGGGGCCGCTGAGACAGGAGGCGTGACAGGTCAGCCAGCGGCCGTCGACGGTTCGGATACGCGCCCTCGCGCCGCCTCGGTCGCGGCCACCGGCGATCGCCCGCGCCTGCAGCGCTGTGGCGACCACCCAGATCGGCAGCCTCAGGCCCAGCTGCGAGGGGATGGAAGGGCCGGCAGGGAGCCGCGCGAAATGCTGCCGCGCCTCCTCGTTGATCGACGTCGGCTCGCCGGACGGGTCGAAGAGCACCAGTCCGGGCATGGGTGCGTCGGTCCTGCCGCCGGATGCGGACGGGCGGGCGAACCGGCGCAGCCGCGTGGCCAGCGGACCGGACAGACCGGCGAGCAGCGCGGTCTCGGCCGGGCCGAACGAGGCGCCACCGCGCATACGGAACAGGCTCACCACGGCCCATGGCCGGCCGCCGACCCGCAGCACGGCCCGTAACTCGTCGTCCACGCCCTGGCTCCCGAGCAGCCGGCGGAAGCGCGCACTGCGCGCGGGCGCGTCGCCGGTGGCCGCACGCAGGCCGGCCGCCGGGACGGCGGCGCGGGCGAGGTCCCGGAACGGGAGGACGTTCTCCTCCAGGAGTTCGCTTTCCCAGTAGTCGGCGCAGCGTTCGCGGGAGCCGAGGTTCTCCACCAGCATCGGCGCGGTGATGAGACCGGTCTCCGGGTCGGTGGCCGCCCATACGGCCGAGTCGAACGGCATGACCCGCCGCAGCTTGGCGGACGTCCCGCTGAAGAGTTCGAGTGTGTCGCCGGCCCGCTCCGCACCTGACAGCACCTCGGCGTGGCGACGCGCATCGGACATTCAGGTGCCTCCCCTGGTCTGGATGCCGGTCAGCCTGCCCGAACTCCTGTCCTGCGCCAATCCCTCGTTCGAGGGGGTCATCGCCGGTCGATCACCGCTCGCGGGGGATGGGGCTCGGCTCCGGCGACGGCGAGGCTCGGAAAGGCCCGGGACCCGTTCGGTGGCGGCCTGGAACGCGAAGGGAAGACGGAGAGACCATGGACAACAGAGACATCGCAATCGTCGGAGCGGGCGCTGCCGCGGTCGGCCTGCTGGACGCGCTGGCGGCCACCGTCGGCAACACCGGCAGTCCTGGCTCGATCACGGTGTTCGAGCCGTCCCCGCATCTGTGGCGAGGCCGTCCGTACGGCCCCGACCTGGACTCGGTGCTGGTCAACTCACCACCTGCCGTCATGTCGATCCGCCACCTGGACTTCGGGCACTACGCGGCTTGGCTGGGCACGCGTGGTGCCGCCCACCTCGACGAGTTGCTGGGACAGCCGTTGGTTCCGCGGGCGCTGTACGGCGAGTACCTGGCGCACACCGCGGAGACGGCGTCGGCGACCCTGCGCGAAGCCGGCTGGCGCGTATGCGTCGTCGCCGCCCAGGTCACCGGGGCGGTCCGGTCCGGGGCCCGCTTGTCGCTGCGCACCGCGGACGGACGCGGGCACGATGCCGACCACGTGGCCCTGTGCGTGGGCGGAGGGATGCCGCAAGACCACTACGGCCTCGGGCACGCCCCCGGTTTCGTGAGCGATCCGTACCCGTTGGCACGCAGGCTCGACCGGGTCCCGCCCGGCAGCGACATCGCGGTGATCGGGAGCGGCCTGACCGCGGTGGACGTCGTCGTGTCGCTCGCCGCGCGCGAACACACCGGGCAGATCACACTGCTGTCCCGCAGCGGGGTGCTGCCGCACGTCTGGCAGCGTCCGGTCGGCCACCGGCCGCGGCACGTGACCGCCGAGCGAGTGGCGGCGCTGCACCGTGCGCACGGTGTCGTCACGCTCGACGGCCTCATCGGGTTGCTGCGCGCCGAACTGGCGGAGGCGGGAGAGGACTTCGAGGACTTCGTGGCCGAACTGCTGGCGACCGAGACCGATGAGCCGGTCCGGCGACTACGGACGCAACTGGCCGCTGTCGACGACCCCAGGATCGGCCGCCGGGTTCTCCAGGAGACGGCGCACACCCTTGCCCCGTACGCGTGGCGGCTGCTGCCCGAGCCCGATCGCAGGCGACTGCGGCGTCACTTCCGCATGGCGACCAGCGTCGCCTCACCGATGGTCCCGGTGAACGCCTCCACCATGATGCGGCTGCTGGACTCCGGGCAACTCGCCGTCGCCGCGGGCGTCCGCAGGATCGAGGCGGCGCACGGGCGGTTCCGGGCGAGTGGCGACGACGGCGAACGCACTGCCGACGTCGTCGTCAACGCCGTGAATCCGCCGCCGCGAGCGATACCTGACGCGGCCCGACAGCTGGTCACGTCACTGCTGGCCGACGGCTCGGCCGAACTGCACCCATCCGGTGGGCTGGTCCCGGTCGACCCGCGTCTGCACGTGATCGGGGACTTCGCCGGCGACGGTCCGTTCATCACCTCAAGCATCGCCGGCACAGCCGCCCGAGCCGCGGCGGCCGCTCAGGCGATCATCACCGCGCAGGACGCGGCGCGGGTCGCCTGACCCCGACGGTGAGCCGGGGTCTCCTCGTTGATCGACGGCGGCCCTACGGAGGTTGCGTTGAGGCCGCTCCGACCGGCAACCGCACGGGTTGCGGACCTGCCTGCGTCCCACACGCCACCAAGGACTTGTCCAGATGTTGCCGCGGTGCCCGAATACCTTCGGAATGGAAGGGCCACAATGTGCACGTCGGCGATGCCGGCGCGAGCATGGACTCGTTCTTGGCCTGATGCTTTGATGCGCGGATGCCGGAGATGGAGATTCTTCAGGAGCGACTGCGGGAAGCCGGGTTTGCCGCGGAGTCGGTGGAGGCGGCGACGGGTGGCGTGGTTGCCCTCGCAGGGGTGGCCACGTTACGTGACGGCGGTCGGGTCTTCGCGAAGACGTTGCGTGGCATGACTGCGGACGTGTTCGAGGTGGAGTCGGCCGGGCTGATCGCTTTGCGGAAGCGGGGCCGCGCGAACACCCCAGCCGTGCTGCACGCGTCCCGGGGGCTCTTGGTGTTGGAGGTGCTGGGTCCACGGCGCGACGACGAGGACTTCTGGGAGCAACTCGCGCACATGGTCGCCGGCCTGCACACATCGCGGGTCTCCGACCGGTTCGGTTGGCACCGGGAGGGCTGGCTGGGGCGGATGCGCCAGGACAACGCCTGGGAGGAGGACGGGCATGTGTTCTTCGCCGAGCGCAGGATCCTGCGGTGGTTGCCGGAGCCGCTGGTCGAAGCGGCGTTCGACCGTGAGGAGCGCCAGGCCGTGGAGCGGCTGTGCGCCGCGCTCCCCGAGCTGATCCCGTCCCGGCCGCCGGCCTTGACGCACGGCGATCTGTGGAGCGAGAACATCCTCGCCGACAGTACCGGCGCGCCGGTACTCATTGATCCTGCGGTGTCCTGCACCTGGCCCGAAGTGGATCTGAGCATGTTGTGGTGTTCGCCGCGTCCGCCCGCCTCTGAGCGGTTCTTCGCCGTCTACGAGCAGGTCGCGCCGCTCGATGACGGCTGGGAGGACCGGATGCCCGTCCTGCACCTGCGGGAACTGCTCAGCACCATCGCGCACGGTGACGACAACGGCGGGGGCGCCGCAGAAGCTGTCCGGAAGGTCATCGCACCGTTCAGACATCGCGACGCCGCATGCTCCGCAACGGCCTCGGGTGCGGCCGTCGACCATTCACGATGCGGTGTCCCTTCCGGGTTGTGCCCACCGTCAGCTGCGCACCCCGGCTGAAACGCCGACGCTGCCCGGCCTTCACGTCAGCCGGCCCTGTCGCACCGCCACGACGTTCGGTGACTTCAACCCGCTGCGCCACTGCTGACCGGGCCGGTTGCCACCTCGTGTCCCGCCCGGCCCGCGCTCACCCCGGCGGAGGCAGCGCCGCCCGGTCGACCTTTCCGTTGGGGGTCAGAGGAAGGGCGTCCAGTACGACCAGTGCCGAGGGCACCATGTAGTGCGGCAGCCGGTCGGCCAGATAGGTGCGTATCGCCGCTGTGTCCGGGGCACGGCTCGCCGCCTCCGGGTGCGCTCCCGGGACGAGATAGCCGATCAGGCGGGTGCCGGCTCCTCCGCCGGCGACCGCGCGTGCGATCACCACGGCGCGGCCCACGTCGGGATGGCCGGTGAGTACGGTCTCGACCTCTCCCGGCTCGATACGAAAGCCCCGGATCTTGACCTGGTCGTCCATCCGGCCGAGGAACTCCAGCTGGCCGTCCGGTCCTTGGCGCACCACGTCGCCGGTCCGGTACATCCTCGAACCGGCAGGTCCGTAAGGATCGGGCAGGTACGCCGCGGCGGTCAGGGACGGCCGCCGCCAGTAGCCCCGGGTGACGCCGTGGCCTCCGATGTAGAGCTCCCCCTCCGCGCCTGCGGGCACCTGCCGCAGGTCGTTGTCCAGGACGTAGGCCAGCGCATGGGCGACCGGCCGGCCGATGGGGGGAGCCCCGGGGCGGCTGTCGTCGAGGGCAGCGAAGGTCGTGTACACCGTGGCCTCGGTCGGTCCGTAGCCGTTGATGACCTGCGCGCCGTGCGAGCGCAGCCGGTCGACCAGCGAGGCGGGCAGCGCCTCCCCGCCGATCAGGAGCCGGACTCCGCGGACGGCCTCGGGCACGATCGCCGCGACCAGCTGCCACAGCGTCGGGGTGCCCTGCACGAAGGTGACCTGGTCGCGGACCATGACGTCGGCCAGCGACCGCGGGTCGCTGACCGCATCGCGCGGTGCGACCACCACGGCGGCCCCGTGCAGCAGGGGCAGGTACAGCTCCGGCACGGCCATGTCGAACGCCGGGGTGGTGACGGCCAGCATCCGGTCCCCCGGGCCGAGCGGGAACCGGGCGTACATGTCGGCCAGCAGGTGCGCCAGATTTCCCCGGGTCACCACCACGCCCTTGGGCAGCCCGGTCGACCCCGACGTGTAGATGAGGTACGCGGCCGTGTCGGGTGCCCCGGCGTGAGGATCCGTACCGGCCCGGGAACCGTCCCCGCGGTACTGGGCGATGCGCTGCTCCGTCGAGGCCGCCCCGAGGACCACCCGCGGCGGACCGTGAGTGTCGGGCAGCGTCGGCGCCCTGTCCTTGTCGGTCACCACAAGCACGGGACGGGCGTCCTCGAACAGGAACCGCAGCCGCTCGGCGGGCAGCTGGGTGTCCACCGGCAGATAGGCGGCCCCGGTCTTCAGCACCGCCAGCACAGTGGCGATCAGCTCGGTGGACCGGGGCAGGACCAGGGCCACGATCCGTTCGGGGCCCGCGCCCTCGTCCCGCAGCAGCCGCGCCAACCCGTCGGCCCGGGCGTCGAGTTGGCCGTAACTGGTCGGCACGCCGTCGCAGATCACGGCCACCCGCTCCGGAGTGCGCGCGGCGTGCTCCTCGAAGGCCGCCAGCGGCAGCCGGGGCGCAACCGGCGGCGCGGTGGCCTCCCGCTCGGCCCGGGCCGCCTCGCTAACGGACCGGTCCATCGGTCTCCCCCTTCGCGTCCTCGCGCGACGTCCCGAGATAACGGCGCGGCACCGTGGAGCTGATCCGGGTCACCGTCTCGTAGACCGAGCTGCCCGACCACTGCGCGAACTCCTCCGCGCTGATCTCCGTCCCCTGGCCGGCGCCGAGCAGTACCACCTCGTCGCCCACGGCCACCGGGTCGTCAGCGCAGTCGATGACCACGTGGCTCATGGCCACCGCACCGGCGATGCGCCGGCGCCCGCCCCCGACGATCACCTGGCCGCGGTTGCCGAGGAGTCTGGGAAGCCCGTCGGCGAACCCGACCGGCACGACCGCCAGGGTCGTCGCGGTCTCCAGTCGGTACTTCAGGCCGTAGCCGACCCGCTCGCCCTTGTCGGCCCGCCGGATCGCGACCACGGTGCTCCGCCAGCTCAGTGCGGGCCGGAAGCCGTCGAGGTGCGGGACGGCCGGGCCGGGCCGGATGCCGTACAACACCGCGCCGAGCCGTACCAGGTCGAGCCGGGCGGCGGGCCGGGCCATGGCCGCCGCGCTGCCCGCGGCGTGCCGGTAGCGGGGGCGGACGCCGAGAGCACGCAGGTCGTCCAGAGCACGGTGGAACCGGTCGAGCTGGGTGTCGGCGAACGAGCTGTGCGGGTCGTCGGCCGTGGCGAAATGCGTCCACACTCCCTCGACGCGCAACCCCAGCTCGACTGCCAGCGCGGCCACCCGGCCCGCCTCATCGGGATCGGCGCCCAGCCGGTGCAGTCCGGTGTCGATCTTGAGGTGGACGGCGGTGTCCCGGCCCAGCCGGTCGGCGGCCGCGGCCACCCGACGCACCGAGTCCTCGCCGCTGACCGTCGGTGTCAGGCCGTGGGCCACCGCGTCGGGCTCCTCGCCCGGCAGGGGGTCCGTCAGCACGACGACGGGCTCGTCGCGGATGCTCTCCCGCAGCCGCAGTCCTTCCTCCACGAAGGCGACCCCCAGGCAGGCGGCACCGCTGTCCAGGGCGGTGCGGGCGATCCGGTGCGCCCCGTGCCCGTAGCCGTCCGCCTTCACCACGGCCATCACCTCGGCCTCGCCCACCAGTTCTCCGGCGCGGCGCACGTTGTCGCGGACGGCGTCGAGGTCGACGTCGACCCGAAGGCGGGGAAGAGTCATCGTGGCTCCTCGACGAGTCCGGCGGGCTCTTTCACGAGTCCGGCGAGCGTCGCGACGGTCGGATGGGCGAACAGTGCGCGCAATGGAACACGGACGCCGAGGCGTTGGCGGATCCTGGCGACGTACTGCGCGGCCAGCAGCGAATGACCGACCTCGAAGAAGCTCTGGTCGCGGTGCGCGGGGGGAGCGCCGAGCACCTCCTGCCACAGCGCCGCCAGTTCACGTTCGACTGTTCCGGAAGGCGCCCGGTGTCCGGCCGCGGGCGGCGCGACTGCCAGGTCGAGTGCGGCCAGCGCGTCGAGGTCCACCTTTCCGTTGGAGGTCATGGGCAGCATGTCGGTGAGAACGACCCGGTGCGGAACCAGCTGAGCGGGCAGCACCTCCGCCAGGTGGGCGCGCACCTCGCCCGGGGTGGGCGCGGCGCCGGGGGCCGGTACCACGTAGGCGACGAGCCGTTCGTCATGGGCCGTCACCGCGGCCTCCCAGAGGTCCGGGTGGGCAGCCAGCGCGGTCTCGATCTCCGCCGGTTCGATACGGAAGCCGCGTAGGTCGATCCGGCGGTCCCGGCGGCCGACGAGGTCGACGGTGCCGTCGGGGCGGAAGCGCCCGAGGTCGCCGGTGCGGTACTGGCCGGCGGCGAAGGCGTTCCGGTCGACGGCCAGGTCCCCGCCGGGAGCCGGATGCCCGTCGTCGGCCAGATAGCCGAGCGCCAGGTACGGCGACCGTACGGCGATCTCGCCCAGCTCGCCCGGGCCCGCGGGCGTTCCTGACGGGTCCAGGACGAGGATCCGTGCCTCGGCGGTGCCGGTGCCGATGGGCACGCCCGGCAGCCGCAGGCCGCGCGGCACCGGGAAGAAGGCGGCTGCCTGGGGGGTCTCGGTGGTGCCGTAGAAATTTACGTACTCGGCCTCCGGCGCCCACCGCCGGGCCGCCCGCACATGGGCGCGGCGCAGTGGTGCCGCGCCGAAGAAGAGGTGGCGCAGCGCCGGTACGGGAGTGTCGTCGGCCGTGGTGATGAGGTCCAGGAGCGGTGGCGGCAGATGGAGCGCGGTCACTGCCTGTCGGCGCAGCCAGTGGGCGGTCAGGGCCGGTTCGCGGGCGCTGTCCTCATCCGGCCAGTGCACCTCGCCGCCGGACCACAGCCCGGCGAACATGTCGCGCAGCACCGGGTCGTGGCCCAGACCGGACAGTGCGCCGAACCGGTCCCGCTCGCCCAGGCCGAAGCGGTCGGCCTGCCAGTCCAGGAAGCGGCAGAGCGGAAGCTGTGAGCTGACCACGCCTTTGGGCGTGCCGGTGCTGCCCGAGGTGAACAGGACGAAGGCCGGGGCGGTGGGATCCGCGGTCCGGGCCGCCGGAGGAGCGGCCGCCCGGTCGGGCAGGTGTTCCGTCCGGATCACGGTCGGGCCGGCCAGGTCGTGCCCGCCGTGCAGGTCCACCACGGCGGCCGGCCGCAACTGTGCCAGGCGCTGCCGCAGCCACGGGGTGGGATGGGCGGGGTCCAGGGGTGCGAACACCGCCCCGGTCCACGCGACGGCCAGGGCGGTCGCCTGCGACCAGGCCGACCGTGCGGCGGGCACGGCGACCACATCACCGCGCCCCACACCGTGTGCGTGCAGGGTGGCAGCCAGCCGACCGGCCCGCAGTACCAGCTCCCCGTACGTGCAGTCGCCTTCCGGCCCGGTGACGGCGCGCCGGTCCGGGTGCCGAGCGGCCGTGTCCAGGATCCGGGTGGCCAGGTCGGGCGGAGCGCTCCGCGCGGGCGGCCGGGCCGTGGTGCGGCGCCGCCACTCGGGCGTGCTCAGCGATATCGAGGACAGTGCGGCCGAGGGGTCCGCGCACAGGGCACGGACCGCTTCCAGGTACTGCCCGGCCAGTGAGTGGATCCGCTCCGCGTCGTACAGGTCGGCGTTGAAGATGAACTGGCAGCGGGTGCCCCGCGCCCCCTCCCATACGTAGAGGCTCAGGTCGAACTTGGCTGCCACCTCGTCGACGGGCTCCCGCCGCCAGTGCAGTCCGCCGGCGCGCACGTCGTCCTCGTGGAGCACGATGTGGTTGAAGAGGATCTGGACCAGTGGGGTGCGGGCGAGGTCGCGGTCCGGTCGCAGGGCCTCGACCAGTCGCTCGAAGGGCAGTTCCTGGTGGGTGCAGGCGTCGACGGTGAGTTCGCGGACCCGGCGCAGCAGGTCGCGGACGGTCGGATCGCCGGACAGGTCCACTCGCAGGGCCAGGGTGTTCATGAACAGCCCGATGAGGTCCTCGGTCTCCAGGCTGGTGCGGCCGGCGACCGGTGTGCCCACGACGATGTCGTCGCGGTCGCACTGACGTCGCAGTACCAGTGCGAAGGCGGCCAGCAGCGTCATGAAGACGGTGCTGTCCTCGGCACGGGCGGTGTCGGCGACGGCACGGGCCAGCGGCGCCGGGATGTCGATCCAGTGCGTGCCGCCGGTGGAGGTCCGCACGGGCGGTCGGGGCCGGTCGGCGGGGAGTTCCAGCACCGGCGGCGCTTCGTCGAGCTGCCGCGTCCAGTAGGCCAGTTGCTCCTCCAGGGCCGGCCCGCTCGACCGGTCGCGCTGCCACACGGCGTAGTCCCCGTACTGGACCGGCAAGGGCCGCAGGGCGGCCGGCCGTTCCTCGGCGATCGCGGCGTACAGCTCGCTGAGGTCGCGCAGGATGACGTCCATCGACCAGCCGTCGCAGACGATGTGATGAACCGTCACCAGCAGGAGGTGCTCGTCCTCGGCCGACCGCACCAGCCGGGCGCGCAGCAGCGGCCCGCGCGCCAGGTCGAACGGTGTCGCGACGTCCTCGGCGATCAACTGCGTGGCGCGCCGGGGGCGTTCGTCGCCGGGCAGTGCCCGCAGGTCGTCGATGGCGAGGGGTACGTCCGCCGGCGGGAGGCACACCCGGCGGGGCTCTCCGTCCCGCGCGGGGTAGGCCGTGCGCAGCACCTCGTGCCGGGTGGCCAGTTCCCGCAGCGCCCGGCGCAGGGCCGCGGCGTCGAGGCCGCCGCGCAGTCGGAACAGCGAGGGCAGGTTGTAGGTGGCCGTTTCCGGTTCCAGCTGGTCCAGGAACCACAGCCGTTGCTGGGAGTGGGTCAGGGGCAGCGGCCCCTCGCGGGGGGCGGGCACGACGGGCGGGCTGCCGGTCCGCTCGCCGAGCGCGGCGCGGATCCTGGGCTCCAGCGCCGCCGGGGTCGGACGGTCGAACACCTCCCGCAGCGGCAGCTCGACGCCGAGCACCTGGCGGATGCGCGAGACCAGCCCGGTGGCCAGCAGGGAGTCACCGCCGAGGGCGAAGAAGTCCTCGTGCGGGGCCAGCCGGGGCCGGTCGAGGCCGAGCACGTCGGCGCACAGCTCCGCCACCGCGTCCTGCAACGCCGACGTCGCAGCGGTGAACGGCGTGGCCGAGACGGCGGCGGCCGGGTGGGGAAGCGCCGCCCGGTCGATCTTGCCGCTCGGCGTCAGCGGGAAGGCGTCCAGGACGAGGAGCGCACCGGGCACCATGTGGTCCGGCAGGGTGCGGCGCAGGTGCTCGCGGAGTTCCCCCACCAGGTCCTCCCTCGCCGCCTCGCCGGGCCGGAGGACCACGTATCCGACGAGCCGGCGGTGACCGGCGTCCTCCCCGGCGAGGACGGTCACCACCGCGTGGTGGACGCCCGGATGGGCGGTGAGGGCGGTTTCGACCTCGCCCGGTTCGACCCGGAATCCGCGGATCTTCGTCTGACCGTCGGTGCGGCCGAGGAATCGCAGGGCGCCGTCCGGCAGCCGCAGCACCTGGTCGCCCGTGCGGTAGAGCCGGGAGCCGGGGCGGTCGGAGAACGGATCGGGCACGAACCGGCGGGCCGTCAGCGCGGGCCGGCCGTGGTATCCGAAGGCCACCCCGGCGCCGCCGATGTGCAGCTCTCCCGGGGTGCCGTCCGGGACGGGCCGCAGATCCCCGTCGAGCACGTGCAGTCGGGTGCCTGCGACCGCCCGCCCGATGGGCACCGACGGTTCGAGACCGTCGGCGGTGACGCGATGGGCGGCGGCGAACACGGTGGCCTCGGTGGGCCCGTACCCGTTGACGAGGGCGGTTTCCGGCAGGTCCGCCAGGAGGGCGGCGCACGCCTTGGGCGGCAACACGTCCCCGCCCGCGAGGAGTTGCCGCAGCCCGCGCAGCCGCCGGGTGACCGGCGGGGTCAGATGGGGCAGGAGTCCGGCGGTGAGCCACAGGGTCGTCACCCCGTGCCGCTGGACCAGGTCGGCCAGTTCCTCCGCGGACAGCGGCCCGGGTGGTGCCACGACCAGACGGCCCCCGTTGACGAGAGCCCCCCACAGCTCGAACATCGCGACGTCGAAGGAGATCGAGACGAACTGCAGCAGTGTCTCGTCCTCGTCGAGGCGTGCGAAGGAGCAGGGCCGCAGCAGCGTGATCAGGGAGGTGTGGGAGACCATCACGCCCTTGGGCGTGCCGGTCGAGCCGGAGGTGTAGATGACGTAGGCGGGATCGTCGGGAGCGGTGTGCGCCGGCACCGGCGGGGTGTCGCGGGCGGCGGCAGCGGGCCAGTCGTCGTCGAGGCAGCGGACGAGGTCGTGATCCGGCAGTCGTGGCAGCAGACGCCGCTGGGTGAGCAGGACGGAGGCGCCGGTGTCGGCGAGCATGAACGCGATCCGGCGCCGCGGATAGTCCGGGTCGACGGGCAGATAGGCGGCCCCGGTCTTCAGGATGCCCAGCAGGCCGACGACCAGCTCCACCGACCGCTCCACGGCGATCCCCACGACCTGCCCGGGCCGCACGCCCAGCTCCCGTAGACCGCGGGCCAACGTCTCGGCGCGGGAGTCCAGTTCGGCGTAGGTGAGGTGCCCGTCGCCGAACTCCACCGCGACGGCCCCCGGGGCGCGCCGGGCGTGGTCCGCCACCATGTCGTGCAGACAGCCGCCCGTGGCGGGCTGCCCCGCCGGCCGGGCCGGGTGCCGGGCCGGGTGCCGGGCCGGGCCCGTCGCGACCGGTGTGTCACTCATCCTCGGCCTCCTCCAGCTGGTCGAGGTGATCGAGGAGCAGTTCACGGACCGCCGGCGTGCTCGTCAGGTCGGCGGCGGCGACATCCAGTCGGCGTACGGTCATCCGGTCGTGGTCCGCCGGCCCCGCGGGCAGGTCGCGCCCGCGGGAGAGCAGGCAGTGCACCGGGCCGGTGCCGGCCGCCCGGCCGGTCGTGTGGCCGACGCCGGCGAGCAGGAAGGCGAGCCAGGCCCGGTAGCGGGGAATCAGTTCCCCGGTGACGGTCGCGGCGTCCTCGTCGAGTTCCTGCTCGGCACAGAAGGCGACGGCGTCCCCGGCGAGTACCGCGGTCATCCAGTCGAGTGCGTCGGCGGGCGCGGCGGCGAGGCGGAGCAGGGCTTCCGCCACGTCCACGTCCCCGTCCCGCTCGCGGCCGAGCCCCAGGCGCAGTTCGGCGAAGGTCCGTGCGACGGAATCGTGGGTGGGCCGGGCCGGGTCGAGGAGGAAGACCCGCGGTGGGCGCGGCCCCATCCGCGCGGCGATCGCCAGGGTCAGCGCGGCCGCGCTGCAATGGCCGACGAGCGCGCCGGGCCGCGGGTCGAGACGGGCCAGTTCCTGCGCGTAGGCGGCGGCGAGATCCGGCAGGGTCGTCGAACCGGGCAGTACCGTCATGTCGCCCAGCAGGTCCAGGCGGTACACCGCCCGGCCCCTGGCGTCCGTGGCCAGCAGCCGGTCCAGGTCCTGGCCCGCCTCCGTGCCGGTGAAACTCACCGATATCAGGGCGGGCCGCCGGCCCGGCACCAGCTCTTCCACCCGGACAAGTCGGTCCTCGACGTTCACCGCTTCACCTCTTCCGGCCTTGACAGTGTTCCCGGGGCCTCCGGATAGTGACTCGTGCCGTTGCCGGCCCGGCCGAGGAGGGAGACGCCGTTCCCATGTCCCCACCGCAGCCCCTTCCTTCGGATCCCGACGTGAGCGCGGCGATCCTGGAGATCTGGCGGGAGGTGCTGGGCGACCCCGCGTTGGGTCCGCGGGACGACTTCTTCGCCCTCGGCGGCGACTCGATCCGCGGCGCGCTGATCGTCTCCCGGATACGCCGGCGGCTGGGTGTGCGGGTGTCGCTGCGGGTGCTGCTGTCCGACGGATCCACGGTCGAGGAACTGGCACGGATCGTCATGCGGCCACCTCACGGAGCGTGATGTGGCCGGGCACCGCGGGGGTCTCGCCCCGGTGCTCGAACAGCGTGGGCCCGACACCGGTGAATCCGGCGAACCGCAGCGTGACGAGCATGACGCGATTGCGGTCGTTGGGAACGAACTCGGCGCGCAGCACGGCACCCGCCCGGTGCGCCCGTTGCACGACATGGGCCAGCAGCGCGCCCCCGATGCCGCGGCCCAGCACCCGGCAGGACAGCAGGAGCAGCCGCAGGGTCCACAGCGCGGGACCCGTGTGCAGCAGGGCGAGGCCCACCTGGCCCAGGTCGCCGTAGCGGTCCCGCAGCGCCACCATCAGCAGCACATGGTCCGGTGAACGGCACAGCCGGGCCAGCTCGGCACGCGAGTACGTCACCCCGGTGGTGTTCAACTGGTGGGTGCGCACGGTGAGTTCCTCGGCGCGGGCGAGGTCCTCGGTGTCGGCGGGCACGACGGTCAGCACGGTGCCCAGGCCGTCGAGGAACTCCTGTCGAGGGCCGGTGAACGCCTGCTCGTCGTCCTCCCGCCGGTGCTGACTGAGGTACAGCAGCCGCCTGTCGCGGGCCGTGCCGGTGACCGGGGGGTCGAACTCGGTGAGCCGGGGCAGCCGGGCCGCGTCCTGGGCCGGGTAGCAGCGGACCCGGGGGTCGGCCGAGCGGACCTCATCCAGGTGGTAGGTCTGGTCGTCGATGTAGGCGAGGGCGTCGGGCGCCAGGTTGAGCGCCTGAGCGACCTGCCCGACCAGGACGGACTTCGCCGACCAGCCGATCCGTGGCCGCAGGAAGTAGTCCGCCAGCCCCAGTTCGGTGAGCCTGGCCAGCGCGTCGTCCGCCTCGTTGTGGCTGGCGACCGAGTGCACGATGCCGCGCTCGTCGAGTGTGCGGATCGTCTCCATGACCCCCGGTCTCAGCCGCACATCGCGGTTCTCCAGCAGGGTGCCGTCCCACACGGTGCCGTCCAGGTCCCACACCAGGCATTTCACGAAGGGCGCCGGCTCGGTCATCGCTCACACCTCTATCAGCGTGGAACTCCACGCGGCTACGGGGCTGTTGTTCATCACCAGGACGAGGTCCCCGGGGGCCAGCTCGCCGGATTCCACGCCGTCGCGCAGGTTGGCCAGGATGTCGATCGGGCCCAGATGCCCGTATCTGCGCAGGTTGTCCCGGCAGACGGCGGCGAAGGTGATGCCGAGCCCTTCCTCGTAGAAGCGGTACGCCCCTTCGGAGAGGTTCTGCATCACGAAGTGGTCGACGTCGGCCAGGGACAGCCGCTGGCGCGCCAGCAGCCGCTCGTTGAGGGCCGTGAACCGCTTCTGGCTCTCGACGGCCAGGCTGAAGGAGTACCGCGGCTCGTCGACGCAGACCTCCTGCCAGTCCTGGTGCGGACGGTCCCGGTACTCCACGCGGAACAGGTCCCAGTACCGGCCGTCGGTCTCCATCACCATGTCCACGATCCGCATGCCGCCGTGCGGCTCGACCAGCACCGCCATCCCCGCATCGCCGTTCACCGTCACCGGCTTGCGCAACCGTCGTGGGCCGGCCGGCCGGCAGCCGTGCGCGATGACCACCCGGCGCCAGGCCGGCGTGCTCTCCAGCAGCGCCCGGGCGGTGAGCAGCGCGGCGGAGCTCGCGGCGCAGCCCAGGTCGGTGACGGTCAGCGACAGCGCACCCGTCAGTCCGGCCTCGTGCTGGACCCGGGTGGCCTCCGACGCGACGAAATAGTCGGGCACCCGCCCGCCGATCAGCAGCAGAGCGTCCACCTCGCCGCCGTCGAGACCGCGGGCGTCGAGCAGTTCGCGCACCGCCCGGGCGGCCAGCTCGCTGCTGCCGGTGCCGGGAGCCTCGCCGACGCTCGTGATGCCCAGGCCGTCGACCAGCGCCCGGTCCGCGTCGGACAGGCCCGGATACTCGGGCAGCGCGGTGACCGGAGTGACGGTGTCGGGCAGGGCCAGGTGTACGGCGCTGATCGCGGTCATGGTGTCCCCCTGACCGGGAAGTCACGGAAGGCCAGTTCACAGACGTTGAGCTGGTGCATCTCGTCGGTGCCCTCGATGATCTGCTGGACTTTGGCGTCCCGCAGGAAGCGTGCGACGGCGTGGTCGGTGGAGCAGCCCGCGGCGCCGAGGATCTGCACCGCGTCGGTGGCGTTGGCGAACGCGGCCGTGGACGCGGCGTACTTCGCGGCCATGGTCTCCAGGGCGGCCTCGGGCCGGCGTTCCGCCCTGGCCGCCGCGGCGGCCAGGCACATGTGCCGCGCCGAGCGGGCCCGGATCACCATGTCGCTCAGCAGCCGCCGGACCAGTTGGTGCTCGGCGAGCGGCCGGCCGAACTGGCGTCGGGTGCAGGCGTAGCGGGTGGCGTCCCGCAGACAGCCTTCGGCGATGCCGACGCTGCCCCAGGCGACGCTGTGCCGGCCGTGGTCGAGCGCGACCGCCGCGACGTGCGAGAAGCCGGCACCGACCGGGCCGAGGGTGTTGGCCGCGGGCACCCGGCAGCCGTCCAGGTCGACATGGGCGACCATGGCGCCGCGCATGCCGAGCAGCCGGTCGCCGACCGGCTCGGTGCGCAGCCCCTCGGTACCCCGTTCCAGGACGACGGCGGTGGGCGCCCCCGCGACCTGGCCGATGACGAGATACAGGTCGGCGACCGATCCGAGGGTGACCCACAGCTTGCGTCCACTGACCACCCACGTACCGGCGGCGTCGGTCAGTTCGGTCGTCACACCGGCGGCGTCGCTGCCCGTTTCGGGCTCGGTGAGGCAGAACGCGGCCAACAGGCTGCCGTCCGCCAGACCCGGCAGCCAGCGGTCGCGCTGGTCCGCGGTCCCCCAGCGGGCGATCGCCGCCGCCACCATGTTCTGCACGGTCAGCAGGGCACGGGTCGCCGTGCACCAGGAACCGATGTCCGCGCAGGCCCGGCCGAACGCCTGCTCGTCCATGCCCAGGCCGCCGTACCGTGGGTCGGTCGTCGAGCCGAGCAGACCGGTGGCGGCCACTTGGCGGATCAGCCGCGGATCCAGGCGCAGCGACCGGTCGCTCTCGTCGGCCGCGCCGCCGACGACGCGTTCGGCGAAATCGGCGAAATCGGTCTCGCGGGTGCCGGCCGGGGCCGCCATCACGGGCGTGTCCTCGCGGGCGCGCCCCGCTTGCGGCCCACGAACGCGGTCAGTGCCGATACGGAGCTGAAATGCGCCGGGTCCAGGTCCTCGGCCTCCACGGTGAGGTCGAACTCCTTCTCGACGAACACCACGAGGTTCATCGCCAGGAGGGAGTTCGCGCGCCCGGTGGCGAATATGTCCGTCTCGTCGTCGATCTCCTCGCGCAGGGCCTCGTGCAGGAAGGCGCGGACGCGTTTCCTGATGTCCTCGTCGGTGGTGGCTTCTCCGAAGGAGGTCACTTGCCGTCTCCCTTCCGCGACCGGGCGTCGTACGGGTAGAAGCCCTCGCCGCTCTTACGGCCCAGCCGGCCCGACTCCAGCAGCTTCAGCAGACTGGGGCGCGGTTCGTACTGGGCTTCGCCGGTGAACTCGTGCAGCACCCGCAAGGAGCGCACGACGGTGTCGACTCCGATGAGGTCGGCCGTCTCCAGCGGACCCATGGGGTGCCCGAAGCAGGACCGGAACACCTCGTCGATGTCGGCGTGCGAGGCGACGCCCTCCTCCGCCAGCCGGGCGGCCGAGTTCACGACGGCCATCAGGATCCGGTTCGACACGAAACCCGGGGCATCGCCGACCACCACCGCCCGTCGCCCGATGGACCGCAGGAAGTCCAGCATCGCGCTGAGCGCCTCGTCGGAGGTCAGCTCGGACCTGATGACCTCGACGACTGTCTTCTGCGGGACGGGGTTCATGAAGTGGGTGCCCACCACCCGGTCCGGGTGCCGGGTCTCCTTGGCCAGTACCGCGATCGGGATGGCCGAGGTGTTGACGGCCACGAGCGCGTCGGGACGGCTCAGTTCGTCGATCCGCCGGTGAACCGCCCGCTTGACGGCGAGATCCTCGGTGGCGTTCTCCAGGACGACATCGGCCTCCCGCAGGACACCGTCGTCGGTGGTGAAGGAGATCCTCTCCAGGATCTCCCGCACGGGCGTGCCGCCGGGCCGCAGCAGACCACGGGCCAACAGGCCCCGCCGGATGGTGTCGCGAGCCCGGTCCAGCTGCGGGCGGCCCACGTCCAGCAGGGTCACCCGATGTCCGGCCTCGGCGGTGACCTCCGCCACTCCGGCGCCCATCACACCGGCCCCCACCACCGCGACGGTGCGCGGCGCGGCGGATCCGCCCGGGTTCTCCGTGCCGCTCATCAGGGTGCCTCCTTGTCGTCGGACGCGGCTGACGCCGTTTCACGGGCGCGGTCCTCGGCCCACAGGGCGGAGACGCCCAGCAGGGTCCGGGCGGCGACGACGGCCGCCACCACGACCGTCAGTCCGCCGGCGACGAACGGCAGCCGCAGGCCGAACGAGGCGGCCAGCAGACCACCGAGCAGCGAACCCAGCGGCAGGCTGCCCCAGCTCAGGAACCGGTGCACGCTGCTGATCCGTCCCAGCAGCCGGTCCGGCACGACCGTCTGCCGCACCGTGGCGGTCAGCACGCTCCACGTCATGGTGGCGAAGCCGAACGCGGCGCTGGCCAGGCCGGCCAACCAGGGATTGGACGTCAGCCCCATGGCCACGGTGGTCAGGCCGTGCCCGAGCACGGAGGCCACGAGCACGGGCCCGGTCGCCCGCCGGCCGATCCGCTCCGCCACCCAGGACGCGGCCACCGCGCCGACCGCCACGGCGCTGGAGAGCACGCCGAACCCGAGCGGGGTCAGGTTCAGCGTCTGCAGCGCGTACAGCACGAAGATCGCCATGGTCATGGCACGCGCCAGGTTCATGAACGTGACCACGATGGAGATGGTGCGCACCACCGGGTTGTGCCACAGCCACCGGAAACCCTCGCCGATGTCGCGCAGCAGCGCTCCCACGGAGGGGTCGGAGTCGCCGTCACGCTCGGGCCGGAACGTCCCCCGCAGCCGGCTCAGCAGCAGGGCGCTCACCGCGTAGCTGACGGCGTCGAGGGCGAACGGCACGGCCGACCCCAGCCGGTACAGGAAACCACCGAGCGGCGGACCGACGAACTCGTTGGCCCCCAACTCGACGCCGAACAGCCGGGCGTTGCCCTGGGTGAGCCGGTCCTTGGGGACGACCTTCGGCAGGATCGTCGGAGCGGCCGCGTCGTAGAGCACCTCTCCGATGCCCAGCAGGAACACGAACACGTACAGGACCACGATCGAGGCCTGGTCGGCCAGTACGGTCATGGTCAGCAGCACGGCCAGGCACAGTCGTACGAGCTGCACGACGACCATGAGCTGCCGCCGGTCGACCCGGTCGGCGACCGCCCCGGCCACGATGCTCACCAGCAGCCAGGGGAGTTCGGCGGCGACGGACACACCGGCCACCGCCACCGGGTCACGGGTCACGGCGGCCGCCAGCAGGGGCAGCGCGGTCAGCCGGACGCCGTCTCCGATGTTGGACATCGCCGACGACAGCCACAGCCGCCGGAAGTCGGGACCGAGGCCGCTCATGCGTGGCTCTCTCCGCCGGCCCGCTCCAGGCGGCGGCGGACGCTCAGCGGCCGGATGTCGGTCCACACCCGCTCGATGTGGTCCAGACACTCCTGGCGGGACCCGCTCACGCCGGTTCGCGACCAGCCCGACGGCACATCGCGCCCGTCGAGCCAGATCGAGTACTGCTCCTCGTGGTTGACCACCACGTGATAGGTGCGGTCGTCCTCTTCGTCGGTCATCGGGATGCCGGTCCTCCTTCCGCGGCGGACGCCGGCCCGAGCGGCCCCGGGGCGATACCCGCGAGGACCTTCTCGATCGCGTCCGCCAGAGCCTCGTGGTGTCGGTCGAACAGGTCGTAGTGGCCGCCGGGGACGACACCGACCCGTACGCCGGCCGCGTACCGGCCCCACCCCAGGTCGTGTGCGGCACCGGCGGGGCCGTTCGCGGTGTCCCGCGCCCGCAGGACGTGCACCTCGCCGTCGTAGGGCCTAAGGCGGTACCGGGCGAGCGCCGCGTCCGTGTCGCGCAGCGCCCGCACCATGCGCCGCACCCGGGACAACGGCATCAGCGGGGGCAGCGCCCCGGACTGTTTGGCCAGGTCCACCACGTGCTGCAGCCGCTCGGTGCCGGTGAGCCCGGCCAGTGCCGCGTCCGGGACGGTGAAGCCGGCGTTGGTGCGCATCAGGAGCCGCAGCATCATGGCGTCGTCGGCCGGCGGCGGGTCGTAGGCCTCGGACGCGTCGGCGTCGACGATGACGACCAGGTCCGGTCGCCGGCCCTGCACGGCCAGCAGACGAGCCATCTCGTAGGCCACCACGCCGCCGAGGGACCAGCCCATGAGGCGGTACGGCCCGGCAGGGCGAAGGGCGCGTATCTCGGCGACGTAGCGGGCGGCCATCTCCTCGACGGTGGCGTCGGGCGGGGTGTCGTCCTCCAACCCCGCGGCCTGGAGCCCGTAGACGGGCTGCGCGTCGTCGAGGGCGTGGGCGAACCGGTAGTAGTGGTGCACGCCACCGCCGGAGGGATGCACGCAGAACAGGGGTGGCCGGTCCCCTTCGCCACGGATGGCCAGCAGCGACCCGTGCGCGGCACCGGGTGCCCGGCCCTCGGCCCGCCGCACCGCCTCGGCCAGCCGCTCGACGGTCGGTTCCTCGAAGAGCTGGGCGAGGGAGAGCGCGACACCGAGGTCGCGTTCGATCGCGTCCAGGAGCCGCACCCCGAGAATCGAGTGGCCGCCGACCTCGAAGAAGCTGTCACGCACGCCGATGCCGGACGCCCCGAGGACCGTCTGCCAGATCCCCAGCAGCCGCAGCTCGACCGGATCGGAGGGCACCGACAGTTCGCGTCGCCGTTCAGGGGCGCTCACCACCGTGCGCTGCCAGGCCGCGCGGTCGAGTTTGCCGTTCGGCGAGTACGGCAGACGGTCCACCACCGTCAGCGCCGTCGGCACCAGGTGCGCGGGCAGCCTCCCGCGCACGAACGCGCGCAGTTCGCCCGGGTCGAGTCCCGGGTCCGAGGGGAGCACATGGGCGACGAGCCGGTCGTCACCGGTGGGCGCCCGATCCGCTCCGGCGAGCGCCTCCAGAACGCCCGGATGGTCACGCAGCGCGGCCTCGACCTCACCCGGCTCGATCCGGTACCCGTTGATCTTCAGCTGATCGTCGATCCGGCCGAGGAACCGCAGCCGGCCGTCGGCCAGATATCTGGCGCGGTCCCCGGTCCGGTACAGGCGATCGCCCGGCCGGCCGGAGAACGGGTCGGGTACGAAGCGCCGCGCGGTCAGGCCCGGCCGGCGGAGATAGCCCAGGGCCAGGCCGGCCCCGCCGATGTACAGCTCACCGGCGACACCGGGCAGAACCGGCCGCATCTGGTCGTCCAGTACGTACAGTTCCGTCCCCGGGAAGGGGCGCCCGACCGGTACCGCGTCCCGGTCGGGCAGGGCGGATCCCGTCGCGTCGAACAGCGAACTGTCGATCGTCGCCTCGGTGACACCGAACACGGTGACTACCCGGGCGCCCGGAGCGAGCGCGGCGGCGACCTCCCGCACTTCGTCCATCGCCCACACATGCGTTCCGTTGATGACCAGCCGCAGGGGCTCCAGCGACAGCCCGTTCTCCGTCACGTACTCCACCAGCCGGGCCCGTACGATGCCCGGGACGAACTCCGCGGCCTGCACCCCGGAATCGGTGATGAGCCGGTGCAGCGCCCTGGCCGAGGACCATGCGTCGTCCGTGGCCAGCACGAGGGTGCCCGCGGAACAGACGGACCTGACTAGGTCGCCGGCGAAGACGTCGAAGGACGCGCTGGCCATCGACATCCAGGTCAGCCCGGTACCCGCGGCCTCCGCCCAGACCTGCCGGTAGTACTCGAGGCTGCGGTGCGACACCAGGACACCCTTGGGAGTGCCGGTCGAGCCGGAGGTGTACAGGACGTAGGCGACGTCGTCGGGGCCGGGTGCCCGCGCCCGCGTGGCACGGGCCGGAGCATCGGCGGCCTCGGCAGTCTCGTCAGCCCCGGCAGCGGGCTCCACCAGCAGCAGCGGGACCTGCTCGCCGGACAGCCGGTCCGCCAGGGACCCGGTGGTGGCGACCACGGTGGGCCGGGCGTCCCGGACCATGAATCCGAGCCGCTCCGGAGGGTAGTCGGGATCCAGCGGCAGGAACGCCGCACCGGTCTGCCACACGGCCAGGAGGACGACGGGCAGCTCGACGGAGCGCGGCAGCAGCACGCCGACCACGTGCCCGGGGCCGACGCCGAAGGCGGTCAGTGCCGCGGCGAGCCGGTGGGACCGGGCGGCGAGCGCGGCATACTCGATGCTCTGCCCGGCGCAGCTCACCGCCTCGCGGGCAGGGTGCCGGGCGACGGCCTCGGCGAGCCCGTCCAGCACCGTGCCGTGACCGGCCCCCTCCCACGGCCCTCCTGAGCTGTCGGCCAGGGTGCGGGCGGTGTCGGCCGCGTCCTGGAGCGAAAGACCGGACAGCGGCCGGTCCGGGTCCTGCACCGCCGACCGCAGCAGCGTGACCAGGGAGCGCGCCATCCTGGCCGCGGTCTCCTCCTCGAACAGGTCGGTGCTGTACTCCAGCACCGCGTCCATGGCGGCCCTGCCCTCGATCTCCCAGACGCCGAAGTCCAGGTCCCACTTGGTGATACCCGGCGGAATACCGCGCAGCACCGACCCGCGCTCGTCGTCCACCCGGAGCCCCTCGGGCATCGGGTAGTCCTCCACCGCGGGGATGTTCTGGTGCGTGTAGCCCACCTGGAAGACCGGGTGCCGGCCCAGGTCGCGGTCGGGGTGCAGCTCGGCCACGATGTCGGCGAACGGCAGTTCGTCGTGGTCCAGCGCGTCGACCACCACCTTCCGCACCCGTTGCAGGAGCGTGCGGAACGCCGGATCCCCGCCGAGGTCGGTGCGCAGGGAGATGGCGTTGTTGAAGTAGCCGAACAGGTCGTGCGTCTCCGGCCGGTCGCGGCCCGCGGTGAAGGTTCCGATGGTCACGTCGTCCTGCCCGGCGAGCCGGTGCAGCAGGGTCTGCAGGCCGGCGATCATGACGGTGAACAAGGTGACCCGCTCCTGAGCCGCCAGCTCACGCAGCCGGTCGACCAGGTCTGCCGGGAAGGCGAAGAAGTGGTGCTCCCCGGTACCGCTCTGGCGGGCCGGGCGCGCGTGGTCGGTGGGCAGTTCGAGAGGAGCGCAGTCACGCAGGCGTTCGGTCCAGAAGGCCAGTTCCGCCGCGCGTCGGCCACCGGTCATCCGTTCGCGCTGCCACACGGCGAAGTCGGCGTACTGGATCGGCAGTTCGGGAAGATCCGGACTGCGCCCCTGCTGGATGGCGGCGTACGACTCCCAGAGGTCCCGGCGCAGCAGCGGCGGGCTCCAGCCGTCGTCCACGCTGTGCTGCGCGGTGAGTACCAGACAGTGCCGCTCGTCCTCCAGACGGATCAGCAGCGCCCGGAACAGCGGGCCCTCGGCGAGGTCGAACGGCCGGCACGCTTCGGCGTGCACCAGCCGGTCCGCCGCCCGGTCCCGCGCGGCGGCGTCGGTGAGGTGGCGCAGGTCCTCGATTCCCAGCGTCAGCCGGTCCGGCGGGTCGATCACCAGATAGGGCCGGCCCCGGTCGTGGGCGTACCGGGTGCGCAGCACCTCATGACGTTCCGTCAGCGCGCGCAGGGCAGCCTGCAGGACGGCCGGGTCCAGCGGGCCGAGGACGTGCAGGTCCAGGGGGACGTTGTAGGCCCAACTGCCGGGCGCCAGACGGTCGATGAACCACAGACTCTCCTGGCCGAACGACAGCGGCAGCCGCTGGGCCCGGTCGGCCGGCTCGATCCCCTCGCGCGCCGTGCCCGACGCGTCCAGGAGAGCGCGGTGCAGCAGACCGGCCAGGCCGCGCACCGTGGGGTGGGTGTACAGGTCCGGCAGCCGGATACGGATGCCGAGGTCGCGCCAGAGCCGGGCGACCACCTGAAGGCCCATGATGGAGTTGCCGCCGATCGCGAAGTAGTCGCTGTCCGGATCGACGGCCGGCGCTTTGAGGACCTCCTCCCAGACGCGTGCCAGGATCCGCTCGCAGTCCGCGAGGCTGTAGTTCGGTACCTCGGGCAGGGGTACCCCGTCGGCGGCCGGCGCGGCTGCCGGGGCCGGGGCAAGGGCCGGGGCCCCGTCTTCGATGTCCCGGTACCAGCAGTGCGTCGGCTCGAACGGGTAGGTGGGCAGCGGAACCCGGCGGTGCCCGGCGGCCTCGTGGACCCGGCCCCAGTCCAGGTCGGCTCCGGCGGCGTACAGTCCGGCCAGGCAGTGCGGCACGCCGTCGCCCCGCACGTCCAAGGCGGCCGATCCGGGCGGGGCGGCACGGAGCAGAGCGCCGGCCGGTCCGAGTTCGCACACGGCCAGCGGTCCCGGCAGGGTGATGGGCTCGGTCACGTGATCCGGGGCCGCCGGGCCCGCGGCGGAACGCAGGGCGGCGGCCAGGTCGAGTTCGCCGCGCACCAGCCGGGCGAGGGGCAGCGCCGCCCCGCCGCCGACCACCGCGTCGGGGCGCACGCCCAGCGCGGACAGCAGGCACCACAGGGCGTACCGGCGGGCGAACCACATCAGGTCGGTGCCGCCGTCCGGCAGCGCCTCCCGGCAGCGGCGCAGCGCGTCGGCGAACACGGGATAGTGCGCGGCGAGCCGGTCCGCGTCCGCCTCCGGCAGCTCCGAGTCGGGCGAGACGACGAGCACGAGGGCACGTCGTACGGGTTCGGCGGGTTCCGGTCCGCGGCCGAGGCGCCGGGCCGCGCGGCGCAGCCCGGCACTCACCTCGGCGAGCGACCCCGCGGGGAACCCCACGCGGTGGCGGTGATGGTCGCGGCCGCGGTTGAGGACGTGCAGAACGTCACCGAGGTCGAGTTCCGGATGCGCGGTGAGGTACGCGTGCAGCCGCTCGCAGTACCGGGTGAGGGCCCGCCGTGTCTTGGCGGAGACGGTGACGATGCCCTCGCCCGGGACGGCGGGCGCCGCCGCCGGCCGCTTCGCTTCCTGGAGCACGACATGGGCGTTGGTCCCCGTCAGGCTCAGGGAGCTGACTCCCGCCACCCGTGGCTCGTCACCACGCCGTTCCCAGGGACGCGGTGACGCGTTGACGCGTACGGACTTGGTCTCGAAACGGATCAGCGGGTTGGGGCGGTCGAAGTGCAGCGACGGGTAGAGAGAGCCGTGCCGCAGACTCAGCACCGTCTTGGCCAGGCCCACCAGGCCGGCAGCCTGATCCAGATGGCCGACGTTGGTCTTCACGGACCCGATGGGGCACGGCAGCGGGCGTGGGCCGGCGGCGGTCAGCGCCTGGTGCAGGGCCTCCGCCTCGATGAGGTCGCCGAGCCGGGTGCCTGAGCCGTGCGTCTCGATGTAGCCGATCGTGCCGGGCTCGATCCCGGCCTTCCGCCAGGCGGACCGCAGGAGTTCGGTCTGTGCGGCCGGGCTCGGTGCACCCAGGCTGTTGGAGCGGTAGCCGTTGTGATTGACCGCGGAACCGAGTACGACGGCGTGGACGTGGTCGCCGTCGCGCTCGGCGCGGGCGAGTGGCTTCAGGAGCAGCATGACGCCGCCCTCGCCGTCGCCGGTGCCGTCCGCGTCCGCGTCGAAGGCCCGGCACCGGCCGGAGGAGGCCATCACCTCGGCGTAACGCTCGCTGTCGGTCAGGCTGGTGAAGGTGGACCGTACGCTGAGTCCGCCGGCCAGGACCGTGTCCGCGTCCCCGTCGCGCAGCAGGCGCAGCGCGTGGTCGACCGCGACAAGTCCCGCCGAACAGCCCGTGTCGATCACCATCGAGGGGCCCTGGACGCCGAGCAGGTAGGAGATGCGGCCCGCCAGCGCGGCGGCGGTGTTGCCGAGCATGGCCGGCAGTCCGTCGTCGGCGTCGTCGATCAGCTCGGCGTAGTCCAGCCGGGGCGCGGCGATCACCAGTCCGCCGCGGCTGCCGCGCATGCCGCTCAGCGCGTACCCGGCGTCCTCCACGGCCGCGCAGGCCAGTTGCAGGGTGAGCCGGTGGTGCGGGTCCATCAGCTCGGCCTCCCGCAGGGAGATGCCGAAGAACTCGTGGTCGAACTCGGCGACCCGGCCGATGGGGGCGAGGAGCTGGTGGTGGGTGGCGGGATCGGCGCCGGCCATCCGCAGCCGTTCCGCCGGGACGGTCCGTACGCTGTCCCGGCCTTCCCGCAGGTTGGTGTGCAGGTCGTCCAGCGTGTCGGCGTCCGGCAGGTGCACCGCCATCCCGATGATCGCTGTCGGCTCGTTCATCCGGCCTCCCCCGGGTCGCTGACGGCACGGCTGTCCACCAGGGCGGCGATCTGGGCGACCGTGGCGTACTCGAACAGCTCGACCACCGCGGGCGCGCGCCCGGCGAACCGCTCGCGCAGGCGTTCCGCGAACAGCACGAGCAGCACCGAATCGCCTCCGGCCTCCAGGAACTTCGCCTCCCGGTCCGGTGGCGACAGCCCGATCACCGCCCGCCATTCGTCGGCCACGGCGCGCTCGGTGGCTGTACTTAGCCCGTCGGGCACGGGTGCACCTGTCGTTTCGGCGGCCGGACCGTCGGCGGCCGCGGCCGAGGCCAGCGCGGACCGGTCCACCCGGCCGTCGGCCGACGGGAGTGCGGGCAGGGGCACGACGACATCCGGTACGAGATACCGGGGCAGCGTCGTGGCGGCGAGTTCGCGCAGCGCCGCCGCGTCCGGTGCGGTGCCGGCCGCCGGCACCACGTACGCCACCAGGCCCGCGCCGTCCGGAAGGTCGTCCCGGGCCGCCACGTAGGCATCGGCGATCCCCGGATGCGAGGTGATGGCGGCGCGGAGCACGGCGGTCTCGGTCCGCATCCCCGCGATCTCGACCCGGTCCGCGGTCCGGCCCAGGTACTCGACACCGCCGTCCGGCAGCAGCCGTGCCAGGTCCCCGGTGCGGTACATCACGGCGCCGGGGCGTGGGGAGAACGGGTCCGGAACGCACCGGTCGGCGATGGGGGAATCAGGGTCCGGACCGCCGTGCCCCAAGCCCTCGCCGCCCAGCCACAGTTCGCCGGGCACCCCGGTCGGTACCGGCCGCAGATCACGGTCCAGGACGTACGCCCGGCTGCCTGCGACCGGCCGCCCGACGGGTACCCCGCAGCGGGCGACGTCGATGTCGTGCACCAGCGCCGACAGGGCGGCCCCGGCGCATCCGGCCACCGGGCCGTGGACGATGCGCAGTGGACGGCCACGGCGGTGTACCAGGGCGCGAGCCACGACCGCCGGCGTGAGTTCCCGCGCGTCGACGACCGTCTCCCGGAACGCGGACAGGGACGCCGGGTCGTCGTCGGCGACCAGGCGCAGCTGTGCGGCGGTGAACAGGGCGGTGGTGACGGGGCAGGCCGCGAGCGCGGCCCGGACCTCGGCGGTCACGGACATGGTCTCGGCCGCGCCGGGCGGCACGGCCACCGCTCCCCCGTTCAGCAGGGGGGAGAGCAGCGTCGCAAGGGCGTGGCCCGAAGCCGGCGGGGCCAGTTGAAGGTGCACGGTGCCCGGCCCCAGGTCGCCGTAGCAGGTGCTGTCCGCCAGTCGCGCGAACGACGTGTGGGTGAGCGCCACCGGGCCGGACCCGTCGGCCGTGTCCCCGGGAAGCACACAGGCGAGGCCGCCCCCACCTCCCCCGGGAGTTGCCCAGGCCGACGCCGTCGCGCTGTCACCGATCCGCTCCAGGCACAGCTCGCTGACCTCTCCGGCCGGGGACGGCGCGGCCGCGCCGGGGGTGAGCGGGAAGGCGGTCGCGGGCGGGGGCGGCTCGGGGGCATCGAGGGTGAGCAGGATGTCGGCGCCGCACTGGTGAGTCGCCCGCTCCCGCCGCTCGGCCGGCCAGGACGGATCGAGCGGAACGCAGGCGCCACCCGCCCTGAGCACCGCGAGCACTGCCACGACCGCCGTGACCGACCGGGGAAGGCACAGGGCCACCGCCGTCCCGGTCCTGACGCCGTGGGCGCGCAGTCGGGCGGCCAGCGCGGCGACGCGCCGGGCCAGGTCGCGGTAGGTGACCGTCTCCCGCCCGGCATGGACGGCGGGCGCGTTCGGTGTTCCGGTGACCTGCTCCTCGAACAGCCGGACCAACTCGTGCGACGGCACCGTGGGGTCGTACGGTTCCCCGAACACCCCCCGGCGCTCCTCGTCGTTCAGCAGGTCGATGTCCCGCACCCGCCGGTCCGGGGCCTTGGCCACCTCGTCCAGCAGCCGGACCAGGGCATCGGCCATGCGCACGATCGTCCCGGAGTCGAACAGGGCCGAGTCGTAGGTGAGATGGCCGAGAAGTTCCCCCTCGCCGCTGCGGAACACCGCTCCGAGGTCCCACTTGGCCACGCCCAGGAAGGAGCCGGTCTGCCGCACCCGCAGCCCGGCGAAGCCGGTCATCGGCGGGAGCACCGGGTCGAGTGTGACCGCCACCCGGCCGAAGGGGTTGCCGGCCCGTTCCCAGCGGGGCCGGGTGCGGGCCGCCAGCACGTCCGGCGGCATTCCCTGATGCTCCATGCCGTCCAGGAAGGTCTCCAGGATCTCCCCGGTCAGTTCACGAAAGGTCCGGTCGGCGGCGAGCCTGGTGCGCAGCACCAGCCCGCCCGCGAGATAGCCGATCACGTGCTCGGCCTCCGGGAGGGGTCGGTCCGCCGTGGTCACGGTCACCGGCACGTCGTCCTGGTCGGTCCATCGCCGCAGCACTTCCGCGGTGGCCGCCAGCAGCGCGATGTACAGGGTGATGTGTTCCTCGCGGCAGAACTCCTGGAGCCGCGCCACCGTGGACCGGGGAACGGTGAAGGCGTGCGTGGCGCCGCGGAACGCCGGCACGGGCGGGCGGCGACGGTCGGTCGGCAGCGCCAGTGGCCGGGCGCCGGCCAGCTCCGTCCGCCAGTAGTCCAGCAGCAGTTCCCCCTCGGGACCCGCCAGGCGGGCGTTCTGCCAGGCGGCCACGTCGCCGTGCTGCACGGGCAGGGCCGGCAGGTCCGGCGGCGAGTCGCTCAGCACCGCGTCGTAGACGGCCGCGAGCTCCCGCCACCAGACCTCCTCCGACCAGCCGTCGAACACCGCGTGGTGCACGACGCAGGCGAACAGGTGGCGGGTGGCGTCGATCCGGACGAGTTCGGTGCGCAGCAACGGGCCGGTGGCGAGGTCCATCGGGCGCCGCGACGCACGCACCGCGGTGTCGTGTGCCGCGTCCCAGTCCGGCGCGGAGTGCACCGGCAGGTGCACGGTGACGTCATGGTGTACGTGCTGGACCAGTCGGCCGTCCCGGTTGTGCAGCGTCGTGCGCAGACTCTCGTGGCGTGCGACGAGGGTCTCGACGGCGGTCCGCAACACGTCGGTCCGCAGCGGCCCCTCCATCCGCAGGAACATCGTGTAGTGGTACACCGGGCTGTCCGGGGCCAGTCGGCCCACCAGCCACAGCAGGCGTTGTCCGTGGGAGGCGGGCACATCGTCCCCGTGCGCGCCGTGCTGTCTGGCGACCCGCGCCACGGGGGACTCGGAGTCGACGCCCAGGTCCGTCATCGGCCGCTCCCCCCGGTTTCCAGGGCATGGGCCAGGCACGCGACAGTGGGATGGCGGAACAGCATGCGCAGGGTCAGCCCCCGCACCCGCTCTTTCCGGGCCAGCGCGAGGACGCGCATCATCGTCAGCGAGTGCCCGCCCAGTTCGAAGAAGTCATCGTGGACGCCGATGTGTCCGACGCCCAGGACCTGGGACCAGATGTCGGCGAGCGTGCGCTCCAGAGCCGTGCCCGGGGGCGTTCCCCGGTGGTCCGTCGGCTCGGTGGGCGCGGGTGCCGGCAGCGCCGCGCGGTCCGTCTTACCGGTCGCGGTCAGCGGGATCCGGTCCAGGGGGACGATGACGGCGGGCACCATCGCCTCGGGCAGTGACTCGCGGAGGAACGCGCGCAGCGCGCCGGGGTCCGCCGACGCCGGTGTGACGTAGGCGGCCAGGGTCCGTCCGCCGTCCGGGGCGTCCCGGGGGACCACGACGGCTTCGGCGACCGCGTCATTGCGGCGCAGGTGCGCGGCGATCTCGGCGGGTTCGATCCTGATACCGCGGATCTGTACCTGGTCGTCGAGGCGGCCGAGGAACTCCAGGTTTCCGTCCGGGAGTTGGCGGCCCACGTCCCCGGTCCGGTAGAGCCGGGCGCCCGGCGTGGCGGAGTACGGGTCGGGCGCGAAACGCTCCGCGGTGAGGGCGGCCCGCCCGGGGTAGCCACGGGCGACCGCGGTCCCCCCGACGCAGATCTCCCCGGGGACCCCGAAGGGCGCGGGGCGCAGGTCGGCGTCGAGCACGTGGACTTCGGCATGCGGCAGGGCGGAGCCGATGGGGGCGATGGGCGTGGGGCACGAGCCGTCGTACGTCCAGACGGTGGCCGTGATG
This sequence comes from Streptomyces sp. NPDC050704, assembly GCF_040654355.1. NCBI lineage: Bacteria > Bacillati > Actinomycetota > Actinomycetes > Kitasatosporales > Streptomycetaceae > Streptomyces > Streptomyces sp. NPDC050704. The sequence goes on from NZ_JBFAHW010000042.1 coordinate 67,142, forward strand.
GTCGCCTCGGCGGGTCCGTAGCTGTTGACGGTCCGGGTGTGCGGGGTGCGGGACGCCCAGCGCGTCAGTTGGTCGGGGGCGACGGCGTCTCCCCCGACGTTCATGAGACGGAAGTGGTCCAGTGGCGGGTGCGGGTCGTCCTCCAGGGCGGTGATGAGCTGGTACCAGTACTCCGGGGTCAGCTCCATGACGGTGACCCGGTGCCGCCGCAGCCGGGCGAGGAGTTCCCGCGGTTCCCACAGCTCCGGCCCGCGCAGCAGCACGGCGGCCCCGGACACCAGGGGCGCCAGCAGCTGTTCGACGGACGCGTCGAAGGCGACGGAGGCGAACTGCAGGACGGTGTCGGCGGGGCCGAGGCCGTAGGCGGTACCTATGCCGTCGCAGTGGGTGGCGATGGACCGGTGGGTGACGGCCACGCCCTTGGGCGTACCGGTGGAGCCGGAGGTGTACACCAGGTAGGCGAGGTCGTCCGGGTGCGCGGCGGCCTCGCCGGACACCCCGGCGGAACCGCGGCCGGACCCGGGGCCGGTGTCCGCCGCCACGTCGAGGACGGGTCCCGGCCAGGAGAAGGACTCGGGGGCGATCACCGCCACCGCCCCCGAGTCGTCGAGCATGCAGCGGATCCTTCGCTCGGGAAAGGTGGGCTCCAGCAGCAGGCACACGCCCCCGGCCCGGAGCACCGCCAGTAGCGCGACCACCAGGTCGGCGGACCGTTCCAGGCACACCCCCACCGGTGTCTCGCGGCCGACTCCGACCGCCCGGAGCCGCCCGGCGAGTGCCCCCGCCCGGCTCCACAGTTCGCCGTAGGTCAACCGGACCTCGTCGGTGATGACGGCGGCCGCGTCCGGATCGCGGGCGACCTGGGCCGCGACCAGTTCGTGCACGGCACACGGCACCTGCGGAGACGGCGGCCGGCTGGGGTGCCCGGGCCGGTCCTCGGGAATCACGGTCAGGTCCCCGATCCGGCCGTGCGGCGGCAGGGTCGTCAGCGACGTGAGCACCACGTCGAGGCTGTCGGCGATCCGGGCCACCGCGTCGGCGTCGAGCCGTGCGCGTTCGTACTCGTACACCAGCTTCGTCGTCTCGCCGGGCTCCACCGTGATGGTGAGCGGATAGCCGGTACGGCCGGTGGTGTGCCGGAACCGCATGCGCAGACCCGGCGCCGACCAGCCGTCCTCCTCCGCGCCGGGGTAGTTCTCGAAGACCAGCAGCGTGTCGAACAGGGGCGTACCGGACGGCACTTCGGTGTACGCCCGCAGGTCGCTGAGCGCGCAGTGCCCGTACTCGCGCAGTTCCAGCAGCGTGTCCTGGAACGCGCGCAGCCAGCCGGTCACCTCGGCCTCCGGGCGGAGGACGGCCCTGACCGGGATGGTGTTGATCAGCAGGCCGACGAGATCCTCCGCGCCGTCCAGATCGGGCGGCCGCAGCGACAGCGTGGCGCCGAAGAGCACGTCACGCGACCCGCTGTAACGGCTCAACACCACCGCCAGCGCGCCGTGCAGCACGGTGGCCGTGGTCAGCCGCCGCTGACGGGTGAAGGCACTCAGCGCCTCGGTCACCGGCCGGCTCAACGTGCGGACCAGCTCGCCCGTCCCGTCCCCGGGTTCGGCCGGGACCAGCCGTAGGGGCGTGGGTGCCGCGAAGCCGCCGAGGACGTCCCGCCACACCGCCTTGGCGGCCGTGTCGTCCTGTTCCCGCAGCCAGGCGACGAAGTCGCCGTAGCGCGGCGCCGGTTCGCCGTCCTCGTGCGGTTCGCCGGACAGTGCGCGGGCGTAGTGCGCCATGACCTCGCGCAGCAGCAGCGATCGGCTCCACCCGTCCAGCAGGGCGTGATGGGAGGTCCACAGCAGGCGGTGCGAGCGCTCGCCGGTCCGCAGGAGCGTGAGCCGGGACGGCGGTGGCCGGTCGAGCCGGATCCCGGCCCGGCGGTCGGCGGCGAGCAGTGCCTCCACGCGCCGCCCGGTCTCGGTGTCGGACAGCCCGCGCCAGTCGTGCACGGTGAGCGGGTGCGCCACGTCGGCGAACACGCGCTGTTCCGGTTCGGCACAGTCCTGCCAGGCGAAACCGCTGCGCAGAATGCCGTGCCGCCGTGCCATGCGCGTCCACGCCTCGGTGAACGCGGTGAGGTCGAGGTCTCCGTCGAGATCGAACAGATGCTGTACGAGGTCGATGTCCGAGCCCTCTTCGCGCAGCGCCTGTACGAGCATGCCGGCCTGGAGCGGCGCCAGCGGCCATCGGTCGGTGACCTCGGCCGTCACCTCGGCCGGGCTCATCCGTGCTCTCCTCGGACGGTGTGCGAGAGCACGCTTGTACGGGCCGCCCCGGCCTTGCGCAGGTCCCTGGCCAGCAGCGCGCGTCCGAGCCACCTGTCTGTTCCGTCGTGCCGTGCGCGGAACGGCCGTCTTCCGCGCACAGCACGGTAGTTGTCGATGAACAGCACGTCGCCGGGCCCGAGGACCACGTCCCGGATGCCCTCGGCCGGTCGGCGCACCAGCCGGCCGAGCGCCCGCGCCCGTAGCCCGGACCGCTCATCACGCGTGAGCGCCACACATTCCAGTCCCTCAGGCATGACTCGCCCCCGTAGGTCGGCTGCCGCCGTTGCGTCAGTGCGTCACGCGAAGCGGGAATGTCCCGTCGAACTGATGTTGACGAGAATGCGCTCCCTGCTGCGGGAGCGGGCCTCGGCGATCACGGCGGCCAACTGGTAGCCGGTCTCCAGGGCAACCGTCCGGCCCTCGCTCTCCGCGAAGATCCGTGCGGCCTTCCCCGCGTCGTCGGCCGTGAAGGTACGCGTGGCCAACTGGCCCTGCCGGTGGAAGTGCGCCACCGGGGCGGCCACGATGGTGGAGCCCAGACCGCCGATGTACTCGCTGCCGAGCAGTCGCTCCAGCCCGTACGTCCGCAGTCGGGGGTAGAAGTCCCTGTCGTCGATGGAGTATTCGCCGAACACCCCCGCGCTGACGATCGGGCAGTGTTCGGACTCGGCGCACACCACCTCCACCCCCGGCCGGCCGAGGAAGGGGGCCGCGATGCCCAGCAGGTTGGCTCCGCCGCCGCAGCTTCCGACGACCACGTCAGGGGCGTCGCCGCCCAGTTGGGCCAGTGCCTCCTGCCCGACCAGGGTCTGCGGCAGGATGAAGTAGTTGTACACGCTGCCGAAGATGTACCAGACGTCCTTCATGGCGCGTACGTGATCGATGGCCGCGTTGGCGGAGAGCACCAGCGGATCGAAGTCCCCGCCCCCCTCCTCGCCGACGACGACCACCTCGGCCCCGGCGTCACGCATCATCGCGGCGCGGTCCGGGCGTGCCGCGGCGCTGGCGGTGTCGAGGAAGCACAGGACGTCGAGATCGAACCTGGCCGCCGCCTGCGCGAGGGCGACGCCCCAGTTGCCGGTCGTCTCCGTCGCGATCGTTCCCACGCCGTCGAGGGCGCAGTGGTAGGCGATCCACAGGGCGCTGTTCGCCTTGTGATTCCCCGAGGGGGTGGTGCCTTCGTCCTTGACGTAGATCCGGCAGTCGGTGCCTATCGTCTCGGCGAACCGCCGAGCCTCGAACAACGGTGTCGGGCGGAACTCGCCGTACAGGTCGAGCAGTTCGCCCGGAATGTCGATGGCTGGTTCCGTACTCAGTTCCATCCGGGCGAGACTTGGCGGCAGGATCTCCGACAGCGCTTCCCCGGTGATGGGGCTACCACTGGCCGGATCGAGTAACTGGTGGGGGCTCTGGGCGGAAAGATTGATCAATGACGAGTTGATCAAGAAGTCTCCAGACAGCCGCTGTATGGGGATGTCGCCAGCTGTTGAGCTGCGCGCTCCACGTTTCCCGGAGAGAGAAGAGATAGGTGAGGGATGCATTTCGGCGCGTGAGACAGGATCGCATCACTGTTCCCGGTACTCAAGAAATGATCTCACTATGGCTGGAATTGACACCCAGACGTCCTCACCGGCAAAACGGACCAGTCAGAAAGTAGCCGACCCTATTTGGTCAAACATCAATTTAATAAATTAAACGGCGAATTAAAGCTGCACTTGAGTGACGACATCCCGTCAGCACTCGATGCAGCAAGCAGTTCCATCGACGCGCGAGAGGCGGATGTCGCGGGCCTCGGCCGGATGTCAGGCGTAAGCGGGCAGCAGCGCACCGCGACTCGCGCCACGGTGCGCCGGCGGGACGGGAATCCCTGTGGCTGTCATGCCGGTACGGCCATCGGTGCCGGACTCCCGGACGGCCGCACCCGGCGCCGGGCCGCGTCAGGCGGACTCCGGCACCCGGCGCCGACTGGCGACGACCACGAGACCGCCGATGACCGCGAGGCCCATCAGGACTGTGCCGAAAATGGTCGCCCCGGTGGTCAGCCCCACGGCGTCGCTGAGATAGCCCGCCGACACCGGCAGGATGCCCGCCGGTACGTAACCGCCCACGTTGAGCGCCGCGTTGGCCTCGGCCAGCCGCTGCGGCGACACGCTCGAGTTGAGCAGGGACAGGCCACCGAGCTGGCCCATGCCCTGGCCGGCGCCGGCCAGCAGCGCGGAGGCGATGAGCACCGGGACCGACGACATGTGCACGGCGGCGATGAGCGTCACCATGCTGACGGTGGTGCCGACCGCTCCGACGGTCAGGATGGTGCGCCGGCCCAGTTTCCGGACCGCGAACTGCACGCCGGTGGCGGCGAGGAACATGGCGAACGCCATGGCTCCGGCGACGATCCGGCTGGTGGTGCCGAGCAGGCCGGACAGCAGCGAGGGGCCGAGCGAGAGCACGAACGAGGTCGCGGTGATGCCGGGCGCGAACACGGCGATACCCAGGACGAGTTGCCTGCCGGTGCCGTCCGGCACGCCGGGCAGGCGCACCCAGGCGCCCTTCGCGGGCTTGGCAGGCTTGGCGGGACGCCGTACGGGCATGCGCAGTACGGCGAGGATCGCGGTGGCCAGCAGGACGATCTCGACGACGAAGACGGTGACGGTCGGCGCGGGCACGCTCTCGGAGAGAACGCCCGCGAGCAGCGGGCCGAGGCCGGCCCCGAAGACCATCGCGCAGGAGGCGAGCAGCGCGGCGAGCCGCCTGCGGCCTGGGCCCGCCACATCCGTCACGGCGGCCATCCCCGCGGAGACGACGGCGCCGACGGCGATACCGGTGAACAGCCGGGCCACGACCAGCGCGGCCACGGTCGAGGCGGTCGCGAAGATGACGCAGGCAGCGACGGCGAGCGCGAGTGCGGGCAGCAGGACGGGCTTGCGCCCGAGCCGGTCGGACACGACCCCGGAGACGAGCAGGGAGCCGAGCAGCCCGACGATGTAGCAGGCGAAGACCACGGTCAGGGTGCCCTTGGAGAACCCGATGTCGCGCTGCCACAGCACGTACAAGGGGGTCGCCGCGTTGGACAGGACGAAGACCGCGGTCACCGGCCACGCGGCCAGCCACACCCACCAGGTGGGGGCCGCGGAGGCGCTCACCTCCGGCCGTTCACCCACTTCGGGCGGCCGCTCTTCGCCCACCGCCTTCGCCGACACCGTTCGCCCCTCCGGCATGGCCGCTCCCTCCGTGATCCTCAGTACGAGTTAAGTCGAACTTAGCATCCAGTACGATTGAAGTCGTACATAGGATTCGGATCATCAGGATTCGGGTGGTGGGGAGCTGCTTATGACGTCGACGGTGAGTCCGATGCCGGTGATCAAGGTGCTGCCGGAGCCCACGGGGCTGCCCGAGCCACTGCCCGAGCCGGCGGTCGAGGACCTACGCCTGGAGACGGTGCTGGGCGCGCTGAGCGATCCGCTTCGCCTGCGCATCGTGCGCAAACTCCTCCTGGAATCGGAGCAGTTCGACCACACCTGCGGCTGGTTCGGCCTCGACCGCCCCAAGTCCTCCCTCACCCACCACTTCAAGGCCCTGCGCGAGGCGGGCATCACCCGCCAGCGCCAGTACGGCCTGGAACGCCGCAGCCACGTCCGGGTCGACGACCTCAACGCCCGTTTCCCCGGCCTCCTGGACCTGGTGGCGGCATGGACTCCGGACTCACACTGAGCTGACGCGGACGGGTGCGGGTGCGGGTGCGGTCCGCGACGGCTTACCGGGGCGACCGCGCTGCTCTCCCTTCGGGGCCACGGAGGCTCTTCACACGCTGAACGGCCCCACGCAACAAACAAACCCCAGGCCACAGGCCCGGGGTTTCGTCGTGAAGTAGATGGCGAGAAGCGAACTCACCCTCCCAGCCAGGGAAGTCGCGGTATTCCAGGGGAAGCTCAGGCGCCGGTCCGTCTCGGTCCCGACGACCTCCGCCCCCCGGGCCAAGGTCCACGCCGCCGTGCCAGGCCACGAGTTCGTGAAGTCGCGCGATGCCGTCCATGCGCTCTCCATCCGCTGCCTCACCGAGGATGCGGCCCGTGGAAGACACGGCACGCGCTCCAATGAATCCAGTGCTCACGCCCAACAGGCGGGCGCGCCACCTCATCAGCGGTCTGGCCTTCCGACCGACCGGCAGGGGCACGGTCTGACCTCAGAGGGTCGTTCGTGAGGTGATGTCCGTTTCCAGGCGAGGTCGGGGGCGGGGGTCTGGCTGCGCAGCAAGCGGATCGGGGGGCGCATCGCCCACAAGGGCGTCGAGTCCAGCGAACGCTGAGGGCGACGCCGCTGGGTCATCGAGCGGACGATGTGCTGACTGTCCGGTTACCGACGCTTGAGCCCCTGCTACGACACAATCCCCGCAACTACCTGGCCTTTCTCGGACTCGCCGCCGTCCTCTGCTGCTACAAACGACTCATCCGCCTCACCACTTAGGACACGGTCTTAGGAGAGCAGCGGGGTGAGTTGGTCTGCGTGGTCGCGGAGGACCGGGAGTAGATCGGTGCCCAGTTTCTGGATGCGGTCGGGTGGAGCGCACAGTGCGAGGCCCGCGACGAGCACGCTGGTTGCGGGGTTACGGATGGCGACGGCGAGGCAGCCGCGATCGAGGCGGAGTTCGCCGAGTTGGCTGGCGACTCCTGTGTCGGATACGACGGCGAGTTCGTGTGCGAGGCGAGCGGTGTCGGTGATGGTGTGCTCGGTGAGGTGCCGCAAGTCGTGTGCTCCGGCGCGGCGGGTGGGCTGGTCGGCGAGGAGGAGTTTGCCGAGCGAGGAGGCGTGCGGGTGGCGGGCGAGGAGGGTGCCATCGGTGGGCGGGTGGTCGGGGTCGGGATCGGTCAGGGTGAGGCGTCCGCCTGTGTAGGCGGCCAGGTGAACTCCCCAGCGGACCCGGTGCCTGAGTGCGGTGACCACGGCGCGTGCGGCGGCGCAGGGTTCGGGCACTTGAGGGAGGGAGAGCCGGGCGGCGCGGCGGCCGAGGGCGAAGCCCCGCAGGTCGGGGAGGCGGACCAGGTACTCCTCGGCCACGAGCAGGTTGAGCATGCGGTAGGTGGTTGCCGGCGGCAGCCGCAGAGCGGTGGAGATCTCCTTCGCGGTCACCCCGGGGCCGGCGGCCACGACCTGTTCCAGTACGTGCAGCGCGTTGCCCTGGGCGCTCATCTGAACCGGCCGGGGGCGGGAGTTCGTAGTGGGTGGTCGTCGAGCACGTCGGCCATGGACGTCTCGTCGTATACGCCGATGCCCGCGAGCCGGTCGGGCAGGCGGCGGCGCAGCCACCCGTACCAGGCCAGCGCCGCCGCGGCGAGCACCGCGAACGTCAGAGCGAACGCACCACACGGCACCGAGACGGCGAACGCCCCCAGCGCGATGAGCAGCACCGGCACGACCGCCAGGGCGACGGCCACCGGCCCGGGGGTCGACTCGCCGATGTTGCGCAGGAAGAGCGGTACGGCCAGGCAGACCAGGAGGTAGGCGAGGAGGTAGCCGACGGTGGATGCCTGGAGCAGCAGATCCAGGACCCGTTCGGGCGGGACACCGCCGATGATCATGGCCGCCGGGAGCACGGTCGTCACCGGGAGCGCCACCGCGATGGCGAGGTGCGGAGTGCGGTGAACGCGATGGGTGCGGCGCAGTCCACGGGGGGCGAGGCCCTCGGTACCGAGCGAGAACAGCACCCGGACCAGGGCATTGGCGGTCGCGAGCGCGCAGGCCAGGAAGGAGCTGGCGATGCCCGCGTCCAACAGGGGCGATACCCAGGGCAGTCGCTGTGCCGAAGCCAGGACGCTGAGGGGCAGCACGCGGGCGTCCTCGGTCAGGCTCACCTGGACGGCCGCCGCGCACACGTACATCACGCCCGCGACACCTGCGGTCCAGGTCACCGCGCGGGGGACGGTGCGGAACGGGCGGCGGGCCTCGACCCCGAGGGCCGCCGCGGACTCGAAGCCGATGAAGGCGGCGAGGGCGGGAACCACCGCGGCGGCCACTCCGCCCAAGCCGCCGGCCGGTTCCGCGGAGTGTGCGGCGGGGGCCGGCAGCCGAGAGACGTCGCCGCCGAGCAGGAGGCCGAACACCGTCAGCATCAAGGTGATCGACAGGCCTTCGACGAGCAGCACCACCCCGGCAGAGAGCCGGATGCCGCGGACCGCGCAGGCCGCGACGACGACGCCCAGCAGCAGCGTCGTGGCGGCCACCGACACCCCGGCCGACGCTCCGGTACGGCCCAGCAGCGCATGCAGGTGGATCGCCGCCCCCGCGAGCGCCGCCGAGACCAGCAGTGCGTAACCGACCAGCAGCGCGCAGGCGCAGGCGAAGGCCCCGGCGGGTCCCAGGCCCTTGGCGACCAGGCTGTACAGCGACCCGGCGGCGGCCATGCGCCGGGTGAACTGCCCGATGCATCCGGCGATGAGAAGCGCGACGACGGTGGCGATGACGAACGACCAGACCGTGCCGCTTCCGGCGGTGGACGCGGCGATCGCCGGCGTGGCGGCCATCCCCGCCGTCGGAGCGGCAGCGGACACCGACTGGGCGAACACCTGGACCGGCCCGAGGGTGCGCCGGTCCAGGCCCGGAAGGCGCGGGCCTGGACGCAGCGTGGGCTGCTCCGTCTGGATCGTCATGGGCGGCACGGTAAGCGGCGTGCCTGTTGCCGGACGTGTCGGAGAGGTGTCCGGCGCGTTTCCTCGCCTGAGAACAGGCGGGGCCGGGTTTCCCGTTACGGATGACGGCCGCTTGACGCTCCGGTGACGATCCGGCAACCGCGAGGCTCCAGTGTCTGCGGCAGTCCCCGCTTCCGCCGCGTACGGCCCGCTTCCGTGGCTGTGCGTCGCGGTCCCCGCTCCCAGCGCCTCCGGGCGCCGCGCCCTCATGGAGGTGTGATGTCCACCGATCGTGCGGCACCTACGCTGACCGGTTCCCTCGGCACCGGTTCGATCGTCTTCATGGTGGTGGCCGCGGCCGCCCCACTCACCGTCGTCAGCGGGACGGTCCCGCTGGGCATTGCTCTGGGCGACCGGGCCGCCTTCCCCGCCACGTTCGTGATCTGCTGCGTGATCCTGCTGCTGTTCGCCGTCGGATACGGCGCGATGACCCGCCACGTGCCGCAGGCCGGCGCCTTTTACACCTACGTGCAGCACGGCCTCGGCCGGCCGACCGGTCAGGGCGCCGCCTACCTGGCCCTGGTCACCTACACCGCCGTACAACTGGCGGTGTACGGCTACCTGGGGGCGGTGGCCGCCGACCTGGTGCGGCACTACGGCGGACCGTCGCTTCCATGGTGGCTGTGGGCGGCGGTCGCCCTGGCGGGTGTCGGATTCCTCGGCCACCGGCACATCGACGTGAGTGGCAAGGTGCTCGGCGTCCTGCTGCTGGGCGAGGTGGGAGTCGTTCTCGCCCTGGACGCCGTGGTCGTCGTACGCGGGGGTGGCTCGTCGGGGCTTTCCACCGCGTTCCTGCAGCCCGAACAGGTCGGCTCCGGCTCGCTCGGCCTGGGCCTCGTCTTCGCCATCGCCAGCTACCTCGGATTCGAGGCCACCGCCGTCTTCCGCGACGAGGCCCGCGATCCGCACCGTACGATCCCGCGCGCCACGTACCTGTCCCTTCTGCTGATCGGTGGCTTCTACACACTGTCGAGCTGGGCGCTGGTGTCGGCCTGGGGCGACGACCAAGCCGTTCGGGCGGCAACTACCGATCCGGGCGGCATGCTGCTGACCACGATGCAGCACCATCTCGGCTCCGCGGTGGCGGACATCGCCCAAGTACTGCTGCTGACCAGCCTGTTCGCCGCTGCCCTGTCCTTCCACAACGTACTGGCCCGCTACGGCTACTCCCTGGGAACCTCGGGCCTGCTCCCTCGGCTGAGCGGCAGCCGCCACCCACGGCACGGCTCGCCACACATGGCCTCGCTGCTGCAGTCGGCCTGCGCGGCGGTATTGGTGGCTGTCTGCGCGGTGACGGGGATGGACCCGGTCACCCAGGTCTTCGCCTGGCTCGCCGGCACCGCGACCCTGGGCATCCTGCTGCTCATGAGCCTGACCTGCCTGGCCGTCATCGTCTACTTCCGCCGCACCCGCCGGGACCCGCGCACCTGGCACACCGTGGTCGCCCCGGGTCTCGGTCTGCTGGGCCTGGCCGGCTGCCTGGTACTCGCGGTCGCGAACTTCCCTCTGCTCATCGGTGGTTCGACCACGCTGGCGACTGCCCTGGGTGCCGTACCACTGGGGGCCTTCGCGGTTGGCGTACTCCTGGCACTGTGGCGGCGGCCACGGAACCTGGAGACCGCCGTCGCACAGCCTGTCCCCGAGACCGCCTGATCGCCTTGCCCCGCGACCGATGCCGTCTACGGCGTGCACCGCGACCCTCAGCCGTGAGAGCCCGGAGTATCACGCACTGCCGGACGCTCCAGAAGCCGGAGCGAGAATTCGAGCGCATGATCGACCCGCGCCCGGTCCCCGGACACGAGGAGGTCGAGCTGGAGGCCCCTGACCTGGGCGAGCAGGAGCGTGGCGAGTGCGGAGGCGTCCTCGGACGGCCAGCCGTCCTGCATGAGCCTTCCGACGAGAATGTCCAGCCAGTCGCCGACAAGCGACCGCGCCAAGTCACGGTCGCCTTCCGACCTCCGGCCGTTGTACCCGGCCATCTCGAACAGGAGCAGGAATTGACGCTGCTCCTGGGGCTCGCACAGCCGCGGCCACAGGGCCTTCACCAGCTCGGCTGCCGAATCGGCCGCGCGCAGCTCCTCGTCGCCGGTCAGCCGGTCGGCGAGGTCGGTGCGGATCTTGTCCACGACGCTCATGATCAGCTCCTCCTTCGAGGAGAAGTGCCGCAGCAGCGTCGCGTGGGTGACTCCGAGTGCCTGGGCCACCGGGCGCAGGGACAGGTCGGTGACGCCGTGGGCCAGAACGTATTCAGTCACCGCCGCCAGTAGCTCCGGTTTCCGGTGCTGGAAGCGGAGTGTGCGCCCGTCGACCCGTTCCGTACTCATCGCCACAGATCCTCACTCACACCAAGGGGGCATTAAGCGTACCAAGTGGTTGTCCTAACCGAATGGTACTGCTACTTTTTCGCTCCCCGATGAAGCGCCTCCGCACCGATCGAAGGACGACCATGACCGATCAGAAGCGCCAGACCCTGGCCGATCTCAACCTCTTCACCGGGGCGCCGCAGCACGAGAACTTCTCCCGGGTGAAGGACCTGCTCGACACCCGCGAGATGGCTTCTTCGTCCAAGACCCACGCTTGGCCGCAGGGTGATCCGATCGCCCTGCCGGAGACCTACGAGTTCGACGGCACCGTGCGATCGGCCGAGGAGTTCATGGCCGACACCGACACGGCGGCATTGCTCGTCCTCATCGATGGCGTCACCCGGTACGAGCGCTACGCCCTGACCGGCGGACCGGACGTCCAGTGGCTGTCGATGTCGGTGGCCAAGAGCTTCCTCTCGGCGCTCGTCGGGATCGCGGTCGCTGAAGGACACATCGGGAGCATCGACGAGCCGATCAGCTCCTACGTGCCGGTGCGGCCCGGTTCCGCGTACGACGGCGTATCCATCAAGAACGTGCTGCGGATGTCCTCGGGCGCCCGCTGGAACGAGGACTACAACGACCCGACCTCGGATGTCTTCCTGCTCACCATGGCCGCGCTGGGCATCGGCGGAACGCTCGACGACTTCGTCGCCACCATGGTCCGCGAGAGCGAGCCAGGCACCCTCTGTCGCTACAACTCGGGCGAGACACAGGTGCTGGGGGCGCTCGTGGCACGGGCCACCGGACGTTCGGTCGCGGACTACATGCGGGAGAAGCTGGGCGAGCCCCTCGGTATGGCCGAGCCCGGCTACTGGATCGTGGACCCCGCCGGCACGGAGCTGTCCTTCGCCGGCCTCAACCTGACCGCCCGCGACTACGCGAGGCTCGGCGAGCTCTACCGCAACGGTGGCGTGTGGCAGGGCCGGCAGATCGTCCCGGCGGACTGGGTGCGCGACTCCGTGACCGTCGCCGCCCCTCATCTGGAGCCCGGCCGGCCCCTGGTCGGCGGGCACCACTTCGACCTGGGCTATGGCTACCAGTGGTGGATCCCGGCCGGGGACCGCGGCGAGTTCAGCGCGATCGGCGTCTACAACCAGTTCGTCTACGTCGACCCGGCCAGCAACACGACCATCGTGAAGCTGTCCGCCAACCGCAGATACGGGACGTCCAGCGAGGAGTCCACCAACCGCGAGATGGAAACAGTCGCCTTCCTGCGGGCGATCGCCCAGCACGACCACTGAACCAGCGGCGACGGAGCCGCCCGGGCCGACGACAAGCGACGTGTCCGTATCAACGAACTATCGACGAACTTTCACGAAGGAAGCGCCATGACCCACGCCACCGCCTCGACCGAGCGGACGGACACGTCCCCCTCGGCCACCCACCCCCTGTCACTCCTCGCAGCCGAGGAAATCGACGCCGCGCGGCTGGCCGCCCAGCAGGCCGGACTGACGACGGACACCACCCGGTTCGTGTACGTCGGGCTGGAGGAGGCGCCCAAGCACGAGGTCCTCGCCCACCGCGACGGCGACGCCGTACGACGCCGGGTGAACATGATCCTCATCGACCGCGAGACTGGGGTCGCCACCGTCGCCGTAGCCGACGTCACCAGCGGCGAGGGTGGCGAGATCGTCGAGTCGAGGACCGTGGACGCGGCGGGCGAGGGGCAAGCCCCCATCCTCGACGAGGAGTTCGACGACATCGAGGCCATCCTGCTGCGCAGCGAGGAGTGGCTGAGCGCCCTGGGCAAGCGGGGCATAGACCCGGAGAAGGTGCGTGCCGTCCCGCTCTCGGCCGGGAACTTCGGTCACGAGGACGAGACGGGTCGACGGGTCTGCCGCGTGCTGGCGTTCCTCCAGCTCGACGAGGCCGACCTGCCGTGGGCCCACCCCATCGACGGCGTGTGCGCCTACGTGGACCTGACGGCCGGCGAGGTCTTCGAGGTGGTCGACAGCGCCGAACTGGCGGTGCCGATGGAGCGCGGCGAGTGGGACGCGGGGCCGCACGCGTCGCCGATGCGGACCGACCTCAAGGCCTTGGAGATCATCCAGCCCGACGGCCCGAGCTTCACCGTGGACGGCAATTTGATCAGCTGGGCGGACTGGTCGTTCCGCTTCACCTTCGATGTCCGTGAAGGACTCGTGCTGCACCAGCTCGGCTTCCGCGACGGCGGTGAGGTGCGACCCGTCGTCTATCGGGCGTCCATCCCCGAGATGGTCGTCCCCTACGGCGACCCCTCCCCCGCCCGCTACTGGATCAACTACTTCGACCAGGGCGAGTACATGTTCGGCCGCTACACCAACTCCCTGGAGCTGGGCTGCGACTGTCTCGGAGAGATCACGTACTTCGACGCCACGATCAGCGACGAGAAGGGCCGCCCCCGCATCGTCAAGAACGCGATCTGTCTGCACGAGGAGGACTACGGCGTGCTGTGGAAGCACACCGACCTCTTCAACGGCATGACCGAGACCCGCCGTTCACGGCGCCTGGTCATCTCCTTCTTCCTCACCATCGGCAACTACGACTACGGCTTCTACTGGTACCTCTACCTCGACGGCACCATCGAACTGCAGGCCAAAGCGACCGGCATCGTCTTCACCTCCGCCTACACCGGCCCGGACGGCTTCGCCACCCAGCTGGCTCCCGGTCTGGGCGCCCCCTTCCACCAGCACCTGTTCTGTGCCCGCCTCGACCTGGCGGTCGACGGCCACCGCAACGCCGTCGACGAGGTCGACGCCGTGGCCGTCCCGGTCAGCGACACCAACCCCCACGGCAACGCCTTCCGACAGGCTCGCACCCGGCTCACCTCGGAACTCGACGCCCGCCGCACGGCGGACAATCTTCGCTCGCGTACGTGGCTGGTCAGCAACCCCGACAAACAGAACCGCCTGGGCGAGGACGTGGCCTACGCCCTCCACCCGGAGGGACAGCCGACCCTGCTGGCCGACCCGTCCAGCGTGATCGCCAAGCGCGGCGCCTTCGCCACTCGCCACCTGTGGGCTACGCAGTACGACCCGGCTCAGAAGTGGCCCGCCGGCGAGATCGTCAACCAGAGCCCCGGTGGTGACGGCCTGGAGTCGTTCGTCGCCGGTGACCGCCCGCTGGACGGCGAGGACGTGGTCCTGTGGCACACCTTCGGCCTCACCCACTTCCCGCGCCCGGAAGACTGGCCGGTCATGCCCGTCGACTACACCGGCTTCAAGCTCAAGCCCGTCGGCTTCTTCGACCGCAACCCCGCACTCGACGCACCGCGCGGCGCGACGTCGCACTGCCACGGATCGTGACGCCATGAACGCATCCACAGGACACGGGATTCTCCGCCGGGTGGCCGCAGGCCTGGCCGTGATCTCCGCCTTTGTCCACGCGGCCATGCTGCGCCAGCACGTCGACCGTTTCGCCGTCGTCCTGCTGGTGCTGGCACTGACCTGCCTCGGCTGCGCGGTCATGCTGTGGTGGTCGTCAGGACCAGGCGAATGGACAGCCATGGCGATGCTCAACGTCGTGATGCTGATGACCCATGTGCTGTGGCCGGCGGTCCAGCCCGCGATGGATCACATGAACCATCTCCAGCACCACAACCAGAGCGGCAGCCTCACGCTGATGCACGCGGCTCTCGCCTTGGCCGTCGTGGAGACGCTCCTTGCCGTAGCCGGGCTCTTCGGTGCACTCCTCGGGGAGCAGCGGGAAATCACCGGGAAGGACGCGGCGTCCCGGCTGGTGTCGATGGCCGCCGAACAGGACCTCGCGATCGTCGCGGTCGACCCGGCGTACACCTCCCGGTGGGGTGCCCAGCACTGGCAGCAGCCGCTGACCACCCCACGACGCAAGATTTCCCGGCACGATGCGGCGAGCTCCCCCACTCTCGGCTGCGCTCAAGCGGGGGCACCCCCATCGATCGGGCGACGCGCCCTCGGGCA